>NZ_CP197469.1:4175000-4459415 GCF_052180195.1 Bacillus sp. AL-1R | reverse complement strand
ACAGGTTTTACACTTGTACTATTTTTAAGTTATCCACATGGGTGAATACTGTCAAATAAAGTGGATTTTTGCAGTTTTATAAAATAAAGACTATTCAATGATATGAATAAAAATAAATATGTAGATTATATGCTTGTACAAAAGTTAAACAAGCTTTGTAAGGAGGGATTACTGTTTGGAGAATATAGGGGATCTGTGGTCCAGGGTTCTAGCAGAAATAGAAAAAAAAATAAGTAAACCAAGCTTTGAAACATGGCTAAAATCAACAAAGGCGTTTTCTTTAAAGAATGATACTTTAACTATTATTGCCCCAAATGAATTTGCCCGTGATTGGCTTGAGTCAAAGTACTCATCTTTGATAATGGATACAGTATTAGAAATAACTGGAGCGGAATTAGAGATCAAATTTATCCTTCCTCAAAATCATGTAGAAGAAATAGAGATGAATATACCGGCAGTTAAGGCAAAAGTTAAATTTGAGGAACCAGTAGAGTTCGGACAAAGTATGTTAAACCCTAAATATACTTTTGATACATTTGTAATTGGTTCAGGTAATCGCTTTGCACACGCAGCATCATTAGCGGTTGCTGAAGCGCCAGCAAAGGCCTATAACCCGTTATTTATTTACGGGGGAGTAGGATTAGGAAAAACACACTTAATGCACGCAATTGGACATTATGTACTCGAACATAATCCGAATGCAAAAGTTGTGTATTTATCATCAGAAAAGTTTACAAATGAATTTATTAACTCTATTCGTGATAATAAGGCAATTGAATTTAGAAATAAGTACCGTAATGTAGACGTACTACTTATAGATGATATTCAGTTCTTAGCTGGAAAAGAACAAACCCAAGAAGAATTTTTCCATACTTTTAATACGCTTCATGAAGAAAGTAAACAAATTGTCATCTCAAGTGACCGACCACCTAAAGAAATTCCTACATTAGAAGATCGACTTCGCTCGCGATTTGAATGGGGCCTTATTACGGATATCACACCACCAGATTTAGAAACTAGGATTGCCATTTTACGTAAAAAGGCAAAGGCTGAGGGGTTAGATATTCCAAATGAGGTAATGTTATATATTGCAAATCAAATTGATACAAATATCCGTGAATTAGAAGGAGCACTTATTCGTGTAGTCGCTTATTCATCGTTAATTAACAAGGATATAAATGCTAGTGTGGCCGCTGAAGCATTAAAGAACTTAATTACAGCAACCAAGCCTAAAACAGTATCAATACATGATATTCAACGAACAGTTGGAGAATTTTTTAACATTAAATTAGAGGATTTTAAAGCAAAGAAACGTACAAAATCCGTAGCCTTCCCAAGACAAATTGCAATGTATCTTTCAAGAGAGCTTACAGACCATTCTTTACCTAAAATAGGAGAAGAGTTTGGAGGCCGAGATCATACAACTGTTATTCATGCGCATGAAAAAATTTCAAAATTAATTGAAACTGACTCACAGCTGCAATCTCAAGTTAAAGAAATCAATGAAAAACTAAATCAGTAGAGTTATTTACCTGTGCATAACTTTCTATCTTTTTTACACAGTCTATCCACATGTTGATAGACTTATTTTTCTTTAATAAAATGTAGTTATCCACAAATCCACAGGCCCTACTACTATTACTATATTATTTTATTAATTATATAAGGAGTACAAACAATGAAATTTACTGTACAAAAAGATCATCTTGTTAAAGCTGTACAAGAGGTTATGAGAGCTGTTTCATCAAGAACAACTATTCCAATCCTAACTGGGATTAAACTAGTCGTTACAAATGAAGGACTAACTTTCACAGGTAGTGATTCAGATATATCTATAGAATCCTACTTACCAACAGTATTGGATGATCAACAACTAGTTGATGTAAAACGAACTGGAAGCATTGTATTAAATGCTCGATATTTTAGTGATATTGTAAAAAAATTACCTTCAGATTTCGTCGAATTAGAATCTGACCATAATTATGTAACAACAATAAGAGCGGGAAAAACAGAATTTAACCTAAATGGTTTTGACTCTGAGGAATATCCACTACTTCCTCAAATTGAAGAACATGAAACAATTTCAATCTCTGCTGATTTGTTAAAATTCATGATTCGTCAAACAGTGTTTGCAGTATCAACTTCAGAAACTAGACCAATTTTAACCGGTGTAAACTGGAAGATTGAAAATGGTGATCTAACTTGTATTGCTACAGATAGCCACCGATTAGCTTTAAGGCAAGCTAAAATTGACGGAAGTTCTGCAACTAGTGAATTTAAAGCTAGTGTAGTTATTCCTGGGAAAAGTCTAAATGAGTTAAGTAAAATTCTAGATGATAATGATGAAAAAGTAGAAATCGTCTTAACAGAGCACCAAGCATTATTTAAAACAAAACATCTATTGTTCTTTACACGATTATTAGAAGGTAATTATCCAGATACATCAAAATTAATTCCAAGTGAAAGTAAAACTGAACTTACTGTCATGACGAAAGAATTCTTACAAGCAATTGATCGTGCTTCTTTATTAGCAAGAGAAGGTAGAAATAATGTTGTTCACTTAGAAACAGTAGGTAACTCAGTGGTCAATGTTTCTTCTTATTCTCCTGAGATTGGAAAAGTAGTAGACGAAATCGTTTGTGAAGATATTAAAGGGGAAGAGTTAAAAATCTCTTTTAGTGCGAAATATGTTATGGATGCATTAAAAGCAATCGAAAGCCCAGAAATTTATATTCAATTCACAGGGGCTATGAGACCATTTTTAATTCGTACCGTAAATGATTCAAGAACATTGCAATTAATTTTACCAGTTCGCACATACTAGTTAGTAATTTCTATCGAAAGGGGCTGACCTAATAGAATGTACTAGCAATCTCCAATGAGAAGAATAATAAAGAATTTATTCTACAAGTTTGTTTGTTGGAGAGTGTACAGTATATTTAGGTCAGTCTTTTTTGTACTTAAAAGACAAAATAAGGGTTAAGTGTTTTTTTTCTAACAGAAGTTTAGTACAATTAAGGAATGGAAAAATGAGGGTGATTAAAAATGAAAACAGAAAAAGTTAAAATAAATACAGAATATATTACATTAGGTCAATTTTTAAAACTTGCGGGTGTAATTGACACAGGTGGAATGGCTAAATGGTTTCTATCGGAGCATGAAATCTTTGTTAACAATGAACCTGAGAATAGAAGAGGAAAAAAATTAGTTTTAAATGATACAATAACGATAACTGGAAAAGGTTCATATATTATAACTTCTTAAGTTTTGGGGGAATCCCATTGTATATTAAAGATTTACAGCTAAAACAATACCGTAATTACGAAAAACTTGAATTAAACTTCCAAAATAATGTTAATGTCATTATTGGTGAGAATGCTCAAGGAAAAACAAATTTAATGGAATCCATTTATGTGCTAGCTTTAACAAAGTCCCATCGAACAAGCAACGATAAAGAAACGATACGTTGGGATGAAGAATATGGTACAATAAAGGGTACGTTACAGAAAAAAAATCAACAAGTAACACTACAGCTAATCCTCTCAAAGAAAGGTAAGAAAGCAAAGCTAAATCATCTTGAACAGATGAAGTTAAGTCAATATATAGGCGTGATGAATGTCGTTATGTTTGCACCGGAAGATTTACATTTGGTAAAAGGTAGTCCGCAAGTGCGCCGTAAATTCCTAGATATGGAACTAGGACAAGTTTCGCCTGTTTACCTACATGAATTAAGTCAGTACCAAAGAATCCTCCAACAGCGAAATTCACTACTAAAAACATTACAATCTAGCCGAGAGCGGAACTATTTAATGCTTGAAGTCCTAACATCTCAGCTTGTAAAACATGCCGTAAAAATAATAGAAAAACGAATTTCGTTCATCAAATTACTACAAGATTGGGCATCGCCTATTCATAGTCAAATTTCTAGAGAGACCGAAAAACTAGAAATTATATATAAACCAAGCATTAATGTATCAGATTTAACAGATTTGACGAAAATGGAAGATGAGTACATAAAACAATTCGAAGCTGAAAAAGAGCGTGAAGTATCAAGAGGTACTACATTGCTCGGTCCGCATAGAGATGATTTAGTCTTTATGGTAAATGATAAAAACGTCCAAACTTTTGGATCACAAGGACAGCAGCGGACAACAGCCCTTTCATTAAAACTAGCAGAAATTGAACTGATTAAAGAAGAAGTTGGAGAATATCCTATACTTTTACTAGATGATGTTCTTTCGGAACTAGATGACTATCGTCAAACGCATTTATTAAATGCAATTCAAAATAAAGTACAAACTTTTGTCACAACAACAAGTGTCGACGGAATTCAGCACGAAACGATAAAACAAGCTAATATTATTAATGTTTCACATGGAACAATTATAAGTACTTCTCGATAATAATTTATGAAATTTCTACTACGCCGCCTAATAAGCATAGCTGAAATTTACTAATTCTTTTATGTAAAATAAAAAAAGTAGGTGAGTGTTCATGACAATGGATCAAAAGATGCAAGAACATAATTATGATGAAAATCAGATACAGGTTCTCGAAGGTTTAGAAGCCGTGCGTAAAAGACCGGGTATGTATATCGGTTCTACGAGCGGAAAAGGATTACATCATTTAGTATGGGAAATCGTTGATAATAGTATAGACGAGGCATTGGCTGGATACTGTGATGAGATTAATGTAACAATTGAAGAAGATAATAGTATTACAGTTAAAGACAATGGCCGGGGTATTCCTGTAGGTATCCATGAAAAAATGGGTAGACCTGCACTAGAAGTAATTATGACAGTGCTTCATGCAGGTGGAAAATTTGGCGGTGGCGGATACAAAGTATCTGGTGGATTACACGGGGTAGGTGCTTCAGTAGTAAATGCGTTGTCTACTTTGTTAGAAGTTCACGTACATCGTGAAGGTAATATTTATTACCAACAATTCTCAAAAGGTATACCTGTTGCAGATATGAGTATCGTTGGTGAAACTGATGTTACGGGTACAATTACTCATTTTAAGCCTGATGCAGAAATTTTCACTGAAACGACAGTTTATGAATTTGATATCCTAGCAAATCGTTTAAGAGAATTAGCGTTTCTTAATAGAGGAATTCGCTTAACAATCGAAGACCGTAGAGAAAACAAACAAAAGAAAGAATTCCATTACGAAGGTGGAATTAAATCTTACGTTGAACATTTAAATCGTTCAAAAGAAGTAATTCACGACGAACCAATTTTTGTAGTTGGTGAAAAAGACGGAATTAGTGTAGAAATTGCACTTCAATATAACGAAAGCTACACAAGTAATATATACTCATTTACGAATAACATTAATACACACGAAGGTGGTACGCACGAGGTTGGTTTTAAAACAGCTTTAACTCGTGTTATTAATGATTATGGTCGTAAAAATGGTTTGATTAAGGAACAGGATAGCAACTTATCTGGTGAGGATGTACGTGAAGGATTAACAGCGATCGTTTCAGTTAAACACCCAGATCCACAGTTTGAGGGACAAACAAAAACTAAGTTAGGTAATAGTGAAGTTCGCACGATTACAGAGCAAATTTTTGGTGAAAACCTTGAAAAGTTTTTATTAGAGAATCCAACAGAGGCTAAAAAAATAGTTGAAAAAGGTTTAATGGCAGCTAGGGCCCGCGTTGCTGCTAAAAAGGCACGTGAATTGACAAGAAGAAAAAGTGCTTTAGAAGTATCAAGTTTACCTGGGAAATTAGCTGATTGCTCTTCAAAAGATTCTTCTATTAGCGAAATTTATATCGTTGAGGGTGATTCAGCGGGCGGAAGTGCTAAACAAGGACGAGACCGTCACTTCCAAGCAATTCTTCCTTTGCGTGGAAAAATTATTAACGTAGAAAAGGCTCGACTTGATAAAATTTTATCTAATAACGAGGTTCGTTCAATGATTACTGCTTTTGGTACTGGAATCGGTGATGATTTCGATATCGAAAAAGCACGATATCATAAAATTATACTGATGACGGATGCCGATGTAGATGGCGCCCACATCCGTACTTTATTGTTAACGTTCTTATATCGTTATATGCGTCAAATCATTGAAAGTGGTTATATTTATATTGCTCAACCACCTTTATATAAGATCCAACAAGGGAAAAAAATACAATATGCTTATAACGATCGACAAATGGAAGAAATCATGTCGACTTTAAATGCAGTACCAAAACCTGTTATTCAACGATATAAAGGTCTAGGTGAAATGAACCCTGAACAGTTATGGGAAACGACAATGAATCCAGAAACTAGAACGTTACTACAAGTTAATCTTCAAGACGCGATTGAAGCAGATGAAACGTTTGAAACATTAATGGGTGAAAAAGTAGAGCCAAGACGTAACTTTATTCAAGATAACGCTAAGTATGTTAAGAATTTAGATATTTAACAAGTATTTGTAAGGAGCTATATGCTCCTTTTCTCAGGTAGATATGGAAACTAAAGGGAGGTGCCGATGTTGAGTGAAAATCAACAAATTAAAGAAATAAATATTAGTCATGAAATGCGTAATTCCTTCCTAGATTATGCAATGAGTGTAATTGTTTCTCGAGCATTACCAGATGTACGAGACGGCCTTAAGCCTGTTCATAGAAGAATTTTATATGCAATGAATGATTTAGGTATGACTGCTGAAAAAGCTTATAAAAAATCAGCGCGTATCGTTGGTGAAGTAATTGGTAAGTATCACCCGCATGGTGACTCTGCTGTATATGAAACAATGGTACGTATGGCTCAGGACTTTAACTTCAGATATATGCTAGTAGATGGCCATGGGAATTTTGGATCGGTTGATGGAGACGCTGCAGCGGCGATGCGTTATACAGAGGCTAGAATGTCTAAAATTTCGATGGAATTGATTCGTGATATTAATAAAAATACGATTGACTATCAAGATAACTACGATGGTTCTGAAAGAGAGCCAATCGTTCTTCCTGCACGATTCCCAAACTTGTTAGTAAACGGAGCAACGGGTATAGCGGTTGGTATGGCCACAAATATTCCTCCGCACCAATTAGGGGAAGTAATTGATGGTGTTCTCGCATTAAGTAAAGACCCAGAAATCACTACACAAGAATTGATGGAATATATTCAAGGTCCAGATTTTCCTACATCAGGTATGATTCTGGGGAAAAGTGGTATCCGCAAGGCCTATGAAACTGGCAAAGGCTCTATCATTATTAGGGCAAAAGTTGAAATTGAAGAAAAACCAAACGGTAGACAAACAATTATCGTTTCGGAATTACCATATCAAGTAAATAAAGCTAAACTTGTTGAACGAATTGCTGAACTAGTTCGTGATAAGAAAATAGAAGGTATTACTGATTTGCGCGATGAATCTGACCGAACTGGTATGCGTATTGTCATTGAAGTTAGAAGAGACGCAAACGCAAATGTACTTTTAAATAATTTGTATAAACAAACTGCTCTTCAAACTAGTTTTGGTATTAATTTATTGGCACTTGTAAACGGTGAACCAAAAGTCTTGTCTCTAAAGAGCTGTTTAAAACACTATTTAGACCATCAAATCGTTGTTATTAAACGTAGAACACAGTTTGAATTAGAAAAAGCAGAAGCACGTGCACATATTTTAGAAGGTTTGAAGATTGCTTTAGACCATTTAGATGAAGTAATTAGCCTAATTAGAGCTTCTCAAACAGGAGAAATCGCTAAAAATGGGTTAATGGAAAGATTTAACTTATCCGAAAAGCAAGCTCAAGCAATTTTAGATATGAGATTACAACGTTTAACTGGATTAGAGCGCGAAAAAATCGAAGAAGAATATCAAGAGCTAATCAAGCTAATTGCAGAATTAAGAGCAATTCTTGCAGATGAGGAAAGAGTTCTTGAAATTATTCGTGAAGAATTAACGCAGCTTAAAGAGCAGTATAATGATGAAAGAAGAACAGCAATTGTTCCTGGTGGAGTTGAAATCATTGAAGATGAAGACTTAATACCAGTAGAGAATATCATTGTAAGTTTAACTCATAATGGTTATATCAAACGTCTTCCGGTATCCACATATCGATCTCAACGTAGAGGTGGACGTGGTATTCAAGGAATGGGTACGAATGATGATGATTTCTTAGAACACTTACTAACACCTTCAACACATGATACAATTTTATTCTTTACGAATAAGGGAAAAGTATACCGTTCAAAAGGTTACGAGATTCCAGAGTTTAGTCGTACAGCTAAAGGATTACCAATCGTAAACTTACTAGAAATTGACCGAGATGAAAATATTAACGCTATTATTCCAGTAAGTGAATTCTTAGAGAATTGGTACCTATTCTTTACAACAAAGCAAGGAATAGCAAAACGTGTACCTCTATCTGCCTTTGCAAATATTCGCACTAACGGATTAATCGCGATTAACTTAAAAGAAGATGACGATGTAATATCGGTACGTTTAACTGACGGAACAAAAGATATTGTTGTCGGTACTTCAAAAGGTATGATGATTCGTTTTAATGAAGAAGATGTTAGATCAATGGGAAGAACGGCAACTGGTGTTAAAGCAATTACACTTTCCGATGATGATTATGTAGTTGGAATGGAAGTTGTTGAAGAACACTTAGATATTCTTGTTGTTACGGAATTAGGTTATGGTAAACGAACTGCGCAAGAAGAATATCGAATTCAAAGTCGCGGTGGTAAAGGGTTAAAAACACTTAATGTTACAGAGAAAAATGGTAAAATGATTTCATTAAAGTGTGTAAGCGATGAACAGGATTTAATGTTAATTACCGAGTCTGGTGTAATGATCCGAATGCCAATTGAACAAATTTCCCGTTTAGGTCGAGTTACTCAGGGAGTTAAATTAATAAAACTTGATCAAGAAGGTCATGTTGCAACTGTAGCAATTGCTGCGAAAGAAGAAGAGGAAATTGATGAAGAAGTTGAAAACGAGGTTGAATTAACAAATCTTGAAAACGAAGATGATGTTGAAACAACAGAAGAATAATTAAGAAGTGACCGGTAAAGAGAGAACTAATAGGTTCTCTCTTTTTTTTGGTCATAAACCAGTTTCGTAATAAGAATCAATGAGAGGAGAAATTTATATACTTCTAAAAGTTAGCGTGGGTTTATGAAGCTTAATTCCGAGTAAATTAGGAGTAACCAAATTGCCTAATACTTTCACATATAGTATAGGAAGTGTATTTACCGATATACCTTTTGCAGTCTCATTGTTTCTATTTGGTTAGTATATTTTCTTTTATTTTTCCTACTTTCGGAAAGTGTATGATAGGCTTTAGGCTTAAAGGAATACTAATGAAGCGTAATGTTTTATTTTTTTATAAATTATATTATAAAAACTATTGACCAAGGGTGTAGGATTTGTTATTATATAGAAGTCGCCAAGAGATACGGACGACAAAATGAACTTTGAAAACTAAACAAAACATGAAGTAAACGTCAATTATTAGTTTTTTGAGCAATACAAGATTTAAACTTAACTTTTATGGAGAGTTTGATCCTGGCTCAGGACGAACGCTGGCGGCGTGCCTAATACATGCAAGTCGAGCGGACTAATGGGAGCTTGCTCCCATTAGTTAGCGGCGGACGGGTGAGTAACACGTGGGCAACCTACCTGTAAGACTGGGATAACTTCGGGAAACCGGAGCTAATACCGGATGACATTAAGAAACTCCTGTTCCTTAATTGAAAGATGGCCTTTAGCTATCACTTACAGATGGGCCCGCGGCGCATTAGCTAGTTGGTGAGGTAACGGCTCACCAAGGCGACGATGCGTAGCCGACCTGAGAGGGTGATCGGCCACACTGGGACTGAGACACGGCCCAGACTCCTACGGGAGGCAGCAGTAGGGAATCTTCCGCAATGGACGAAAGTCTGACGGAGCAACGCCGCGTGAGCGATGAAGGCCTTCGGGTCGTAAAGCTCTGTTGTTAGGGAAGAACAAGTGCTAGTTGAATAAGCTGGCACCTTGACGGTACCTAACCAGAAAGCCACGGCTAACTACGTGCCAGCAGCCGCGGTAATACGTAGGTGGCAAGCGTTGTCCGGAATTATTGGGCGTAAAGCGCGCGCAGGCGGTTTCTTAAGTCTGATGTGAAAGCCCCCGGCTCAACCGGGGAGGGTCATTGGAAACTGGGAAACTTGAGTGCAGAAGAGGAAAGTGGAATTCCAAGTGTAGCGGTGAAATGCGTAGAGATTTGGAGGAACACCAGTGGCGAAGGCGACTTTCTGGTCTGTAACTGACGCTGAGGCGCGAAAGCGTGGGGAGCAAACAGGATTAGATACCCTGGTAGTCCACGCCGTAAACGATGAGTGCTAAGTGTTAGAGGGTTTCCGCCCTTTAGTGCTGAAGTTAACGCATTAAGCACTCCGCCTGGGGAGTACGGTCGCAAGACTGAAACTCAAAGGAATTGACGGGGGCCCGCACAAGTGGTGGAGCATGTGGTTTAATTCGAAGCAACGCGAAGAACCTTACCAGGTCTTGACATCCTCTGACAACCCTAGAGATAGGGCTTTCCCTTCGGGGACAGAGTGACAGGTGGTGCATGGTTGTCGTCAGCTCGTGTCGTGAGATGTTGGGTTAAGTCCCGCAACGAGCGCAACCCTTGATCTTAGTTGCCAGCATTCAGTTGGGCACTCTAAGGTGACTGCCGGTGACAAACCGGAGGAAGGTGGGGATGACGTCAAATCATCATGCCCCTTATGACCTGGGCTACACACGTGCTACAATGGATAGTACAAAGGGTTGCAAGACCGCGAGGTGGAGCTAATCCCATAAAACTATTCTCAGTTCGGATTGTAGGCTGCAACTCGCCTACATGAAGCCGGAATCACTAGTAATCGCGGATCAGCATGCCGCGGTGAATACGTTCCCGGGCCTTGTACACACCGCCCGTCACACCACGAGAGTTTGTAACACCCGAAGTCGGTGGGGTAACCTTTTAGGGGCCAGCCGCCTAAGGTGGGACAGATGATTGGGGTGAAGTCGTAACAAGGTAGCCGTATCGGAAGGTGCGGCTGGATCACCTCCTTTCTATGGAGACATCATGAACCGATGGTTCATGTATGAAATGTTTCTTCATTGTTTTGTTTAGTTTTGAGAGTTCACTCTCAACATTTGTACCTTGAAAACTAGATAATGTCATTCATTAAACTGCGTAAGTTTAATTCAATTAGTTTTAAAATTAGTTAAGTTAGAAAGGGCGCACGGTGGATGCCTTGGCACTAGGAGTCGATGAAGGACGGGACTAACACCGATATGCTTCGGGGAGCTGTAAGTAAGCTTTGATCCGGAGATTTCCGAATGGGGGAACCCACTACTCGTAATGGAGTAGTATCTTTACCTGAATACATAGGGTACTGAGGACAGACCCAGGGAACTGAAACATCTAAGTACCTGGAGGAATAGAAAGCAATAGCGATTTCCCAAGTAGCGGCGAGCGAAAAGGAAGATAGCCCAAACCAAGAGGCTTGCCTCTTGGGGTTGTAGGACACTCTATACGGAGTTACAAAGGAACGGGGTAAATGAAGTGACCTGGAAAGGTCCGTCGAAGAAGGTAAAAACCCTGTAGTTGAAACCTCGTTCCCTCTTGAGTGGATCCTGAGTACGGCGGAACACGTGAAATTCCGTCGGAATCTGGGAGGACCATCTCCCAAGGCTAAATACTACCTAGTGACCGATAGTGAACCAGTACCGTGAGGGAAAGGTGAAAAGCACCCCGGAAGGGGAGTGAAAGAGAACCTGAAACCGTGTGCTTACAAATAGTCAGAGCTCGTTAACGAGTGATGGCGTGCCTTTTGTAGAATGAACCGGCGAGTTACGATCCCGTGCAAGGTTAAGTTGAAGAGACGGAGCCGCAGCGAAAGCGAGTCTGAATAGGGCGATTTAGTACGTGGTCGTAGACCCGAAACCGAGTGATCTACCCATGTCCAGGATGAAGTTCAGGTAACACTGAATGGAGGTCCGAACCCACGCACGTTGAAAAGTGCGGGGATGAGGTGTGGGTAGCGGAGAAATTCCAATCGAACTCGGAGATAGCTGGTTCTCCCCGAAATAGCTTTAGGGCTAGCCTTATGTGTTAGAGTCTTGGAGGTAGAGCACTGATTGGACTAGGGGCCCCCAACGGGTTACCGAATTCAGTCAAACTCCGAATGCCAATGACTTATCCATAGGAGTCAGACTACGAGTGATAAGATCCGTGGTCAAGAGGGAAACAGCCCAGACCGCCAGCTAAGGTCCCAAAGTATACGTTAAGTGGAAAAGGATGTGGAGTTGCTTAGACAACCAGGATGTTGGCTTAGAAGCAGCCACCATTTAAAGAGTGCGTAATAGCTCACTGGTCGAGTGACTCTGCGCCGAAAATGTAACGGGGCTAAACGTATCACCGAAGCTGCGGATTGATACCATATGGTATCAGTGGTAGGGGAGCGTTCTAAGGGCGTTGAAGCTAGATCGTAAGGACTGGTGGAGCGCTTAGAAGTGAGAATGCCGGTATGAGTAGCGAAAGACGGGTGAGAATCCCGTCCACCGTATGCCTAAGGTTTCCTGGGGAAGGCTCGTCCTCCCAGGGTTAGTCAGGACCTAAGCCGAGGCCGACAGGCGTAGGCGATGGACAACAGGTTGATATTCCTGTACCACCTCATTTCCGTTTGAGCGATGGAGGGACGCAGAAAGATAGGGTAAGCGCGCTGCTGGATATGCGCGTCCAAGCAATTAGGCTGATGTGTAGGCAAATCCGCACATCGTAAGGCTGAGTTGTGATGGCGAGGGAAATATAGTACCGAAGTTCCTGATTCTACGCTGCCAAGAAAAGCTTCTAGCGAGGAAATAGGTGCCTGTACCGCAAACCGACACAGGTAGGCGAGGAGAGAATCCTAAGGTGAGCGAGAGAACTATGGTTAAGGAACTCGGCAAAATGACCCCGTAACTTCGGGAGAAGGGGTGCTCTTTTGGGTGTATGCCCGGGAGAGCCGCAGTGAAAAGGCCCAAGCGACTGTTTAGCAAAAACACAGGTCTCTGCGAAGCCGCAAGGCGAAGTATAGGGGCTGACGCCTGCCCGGTGCTGGAAGGTTAAGAGGAGGGGTTATCCCTTACGGGAGAAGCTCTGAATTGAAGCCCCAGTAAACGGCGGCCGTAACTATAACGGTCCTAAGGTAGCGAAATTCCTTGTCGGGTAAGTTCCGACCCGCACGAAAGGCGTAACGATTTGGGCACTGTCTCAACCATAGACTCGGTGAAATTATAGTACCTGTGAAGATGCAGGTTACCCGCGACAGGACGGAAAGACCCCGTGGAGCTTTACTGCAGCTTGATATTGAATTTTGGTACAGCTTGTACAGGATAGGTAGGAGCCTGAGAAGCCGGAGCGCTAGCTTCGGTGGAGGCGTCGGTGGGATACTACCCTGGCTGTATTGAAATTCTAACCTAGAGCCGTGATCCGGCTCGGAGACAGTGTCAGGTGGGCAGTTTGACTGGGGCGGTCGCCTCCTAAAGAGTAACGGAGGCGCCCAAAGGTTCCCTCAGAATGGTTGGAAATCATTCGAAGAGTGTAAAGGCATAAGGGAGCTTGACTGCGAGACCTACAAGTCGAGCAGGGACGAAAGTCGGGCTTAGTGATCCGGTGGTTCCGCATGGAAGGGCCATCGCTCAACGGATAAAAGCTACCCCGGGGATAACAGGCTTATCTCCCCCAAGAGTCCACATCGACGGGGAGGTTTGGCACCTCGATGTCGGCTCATCGCATCCTGGGGCTGTAGTCGGTCCCAAGGGTTGGGCTGTTCGCCCATTAAAGCGGTACGCGAGCTGGGTTCAGAACGTCGTGAGACAGTTCGGTCCCTATCCGTCGTGGGCGCAGGAAATTTGAGAGGAGCTGTCCTTAGTACGAGAGGACCGGGATGGACACACCGCTGGTGTACCAGTTGTTCTGCCAAGAGCATGGCTGGGTAGCTATGTGTGGAAGGGATAAGTGCTGAAAGCATCTAAGCATGAAGCCCCCCTCAAGATGAGATTTCCCATAGCGTTAAGCTAGTAAGACCCCTGAGAGACGATCAGGTTGATAGGTCAGAGGTGGAAGCGTGGTGACACGTGGAGCTGACTGATACTAATCGGTCGAGGACTTAACTAACAAGTTTGATAATGACATTATCTAGTTTTGAGGGTACGAAGTACAACTCAAATACAAATCAGGTGATTATTGCGAAGAGGTCACACCCGTTCCCATACCGAACACGGCAGTTAAGCTCTTCAGCGTCGATGGTAGTTGGGGGTTTCCCCCTGTGAGAGTAGAACGTCGCCTGGTAAAAAAAAGCATCAGCTATTTGGCTGATGCTTTTTTTGCGTTATAAAGATTATTAGTTAATATATTGATTTAAGTGAAAAAATAATATTTTGTTCATTCTTTATTCATATTTTAATTGTAAATTTTAAAGGTAATGTAGATAAAAAATAGTAAGTATAAGGAGTAAAGATATGAAAGAAGAAACTAATTTAAATAAAAAAAATGATTGGAGAAATTTTATTTCTTTAATAAAAAATGCTAATCCTCCTAAATGGTTGTTCGCAATAGGCTTATTATTAAGTGTAGCTACTACTTTAGTAGGATTACTATTACCTTTGCTTACAAAAAAATTTGTAGATGGTTTTTCATTAGCATCCTTAAGTACAGGGCAAATAGCTATATTTATTGCAGTACTAATAATACAGGCTATTTCATCAGCAGCTTCTATTTATCTGCTTAGCCGGGTAGGGAACACAGTTGTTGCAAATGTTAGACACCGATTGTGGAAGAAAATGATTGTACTCCCAATATCTTATTTTGATGAGACCCAGACCGGAGATAATGTTAGTCGCGTTACGAATGATACAGCAGTTTTAAAAGGACTAATAACAGAGCATATTACTAACTTTTTAACAGGGATCATTTCAATTATTGGATCTTTTATATTACTACTAGTATTAGATTGGAAAATGACTTTAGTAACTTTTAGCATTATTCCTGTCATTGCTTTAATATTTATCCCTATTGGAAAGCAAATGTCAAAGTTATCAAAAGCAACTCAAGATGAAACGGCAAAATTCACATCATTAATAAACCAAGTTTTTTCAGAGATTAGATTAGTAAAGGTTTCGAATGCAGAAACAACCGAAATTTCAAACGGAGACAAGGGAATTATAAATTTATTATCTTTCGGTATAAAGGAAGGGAAATTACATTCTTTCATTGGACCAATTGTTTCCTTAGTAATGATGCTTATTTTAGTAGTTATTATTGGATACGGTGGGGTCAGAGTCTCATCAGGTGCAATAACTGCAGGAGCTTTAGTAGCCTATATATTATATTTATTCCAAATTATTTTCCCAGTAACACAAATTACACATTTCTTTACGGAGCTTCAAAAAACAAAAGGTGCTACTGAAAGAATGATTAGTATATTAGAGTTAGATGAAGAAGACTATCAAACTGGAAAAAAAGAAGTTGATATGAGTTTACCAATTAATATTAATAAGTTACATTTTGCGTATAAGGAAGAAGAGTTGTTAACTAATCTTAATTTTGTGATCCCTCCAGGTAAGGTAACGGCTATTGTTGGTCCAAGTGGAAGCGGAAAGACCACATTATTTTCACTTATTGAAAGATTTTATCCTCCAAAAAGTGGAGATATAACGATTGGGAATAATTCAATTAATAGCTTCAATTTAGAGAGCTGGAGAAAACAAATAGGTTATGTTGCTCAAGAAAGTCCTTTAATTGTCGGTACAATTAGAGATAACATTTGCTATGGAATTAAAAGAGAAATACCTGATAAAGAGCTGACTTATGTATCACGTATGGCATACGTGGATCAATTTGTAAATGACTTACCCGATGGTTATGATACGGAGGTTGGAGAACGAGGTATAAAACTATCTGGTGGGCAAAGACAAAGAATAGGGATTGCGAGAGCTTTACTAAGAAACCCTAAGTTGTTAATGCTGGATGAGGCAACTTCCAATCTTGATAGTAGGTCGGAGTTAGTTGTACAAAATGCACTTTCCAATTTAATGAAAGGAAGAACTACTTTAATTATTGCCCATCGTCTTTCCACAGTTATCGATGCGGATCAAATTGTATTTTTAGACAATGGAAAAGTAACTGGTATTGGAACACATGATGAATTGTATAAAAACCATATAATGTACAGGGAATTTGCTAATCAGCAATTAAGAGTAAATAGTGCAGTGTAATAATATTGAGGGAAGGTGTTTTTATGGCCAGTATTTTAATCGTAGATGATGATCCACATATCCGAAAACTGTTAAACGTATTACTTAAAGAAGAAGGTTTTATTGTTTTTGAGGCTACAAATGGTATTGAAGCACTTAGTGTTTTTGAAAGTAACAAAATAGATATGTTAATTATAGACTTAATGATGCCCAAAATGGATGGATTTGAGCTCTGTCGAGAAATACGCAATGAATATGATCTCCCGATAATTATGTTGACTGCAAAAGGTGAAACCGAACAAAAAGTTAGAGGGTTTAAGTTAGGAACTGATGACTATATCGTAAAACCATTTGAACCAGTCGAATTGGTTGTTCGAGTAAAAGCTTTGTTAAGAAGAGCAAAAATATCTTCATCCCAAATTGTTCAAATAGGAAATTTAACGATAGATCACGGTAATTACAAAGTCCTAAACAATAACCAAGTGGTCAACATGCCATTGAAGGAATTAGAGCTTTTATATACTTTGGCGAGTTCTTTAGGAAGAACTTATTCAAGGGAACAGTTAATTGAAAACATTTGGGGGTTCGATTATGCAGGGGATGAAAGAACTGTTGATGTTCATATAAAAAGATTAAGGGAAAGATTTCCTGAGAAAAAATTTGGTTTTAAAATTTCTACTGTATGGGGTTTAGGGTATCGAATGGAGTTATTAAAATGAAAGTACTAAAAAAAATTAGAGATATTATAGGGGCTATATTATTATTAACGACTGCAATAACGCTAGGAAGCGTGATTGTTCACTATTCTACTTATTACTTATATGAACATCAACTCACAAATTTATCGAATTTAACGAAACAAATTATAAGTACTTTTTTAACTTTTCTACTGTTAATGCTCGGAGGTGCAATATTCGGTAGAATGTTCCATCATCCAAAGCAAATGAAAATGGTAAAAGAAATAATGCAGGCAATTCGAAGTATTTCAAGAGGAGAGTTTAATGTATCAGTGGATCTTGAAAAATTTAGGAATGCATTTGGTGGTGAAATTGGTCAGATAATAGATAGCTTTAACCATATGGCAAAAAATTTAAATCAAATGGAAAACATGCGACAGGAGTTTATTTCTAATGTTTCACATGAAATTCAATCTCCTTTAACATCTATTAAAGGTTTTGCTAAAGTATTACAAAATGAAAGTTTGCCATTAGAAGAACGAAAACAATATTTAAATATAATTGAGTATGAAAGTACAAGATTATCGAAGCTAAGTGATAACCTACTAAAGCTAACTTCACTAGAGTCACAAAACCAACCAATAGAAAAGAATAATTTTTCGTTAAATAGCCAACTTATGTACGCATTGATAAGCTGCGAACCCCAAATAATAGAAAAGAATATCAATATGCATGTTAACTTTGGTAAAATTGACATTATTGGAGACGAAGCTCTTTTAAATCAAGTTTGGATGAATTTAATTATAAACAGTATAAAATTTACTCCTAACAATGGAGATATATTTATATCTGCCGTTCAAGATAATGACAAGGTGGTTATACAAATTCAAGATACTGGAATTGGTATTTCCGAAGAAGATCGGGTGCATATATTTGAAAGGTTTTATAAAGCAGATAAATCAAGAGACAGAACAACCGGCGGTAATGGATTAGGTTTATCTATCGTAAAGAAAATTGTTGATATGCATAACGGAATAGTTTACGTAGAAAGTGAGCTTGGCAAAGGATCACTATTTGTAGTTGAATTACCTTTAATCGCGGTGTAATGTTTCTTTATTATAGTAATTAGAGCTTAGTAAAGTTAACGTCTCTTTTACTATAATAAGAAACATTATCTTTTTTTATGATAAAGTTATTGCAATCGTAAAAGAATAATGGTATATTATTAAACGTTGTCACATTAAAACAATAGATGAGGCAAGAAAATAACATAAAAAAGTTATTGACTAAACAAACTTGAATGTGTTATTATAATATAAGTCGCTAAGAAGTAAGCGGCGAAATGAACTTTGAAAACTAAACAAAACATGAAGTAAACGTCAATTATTAGTTTTTTGAGCAATACAAGATTTAAACTTAACTTTTATGGAGAGTTTGATCCTGGCTCAGGACGAACGCTGGCGGCGTGCCTAATACATGCAAGTCGAGCGGACTAATGGGAGCTTGCTCCCGTTAGTTAGCGGCGGACGGGTGAGTAACACGTGGGCAACCTACCTGTAAGACTGGGATAACTTCGGGAAACCGGAGCTAATACCGGATGACATTAAGGAACTCCTGTTCCTTAATTGAAAGATGGCTTTTAGCTATCACTTACAGATGGGCCCGCGGCGCATTAGCTAGTTGGTGAGGTAACGGCTCACCAAGGCGACGATGCGTAGCCGACCTGAGAGGGTGATCGGCCACACTGGGACTGAGACACGGCCCAGACTCCTACGGGAGGCAGCAGTAGGGAATCTTCCGCAATGGACGAAAGTCTGACGGAGCAACGCCGCGTGAGCGATGAAGGCCTTCGGGTCGTAAAGCTCTGTTGTTAGGGAAGAACAAGTGCTAGTTGAATAAGCTGGCACCTTGACGGTACCTAACCAGAAAGCCACGGCTAACTACGTGCCAGCAGCCGCGGTAATACGTAGGTGGCAAGCGTTGTCCGGAATTATTGGGCGTAAAGCGCGCGCAGGCGGTTTCTTAAGTCTGATGTGAAAGCCCCCGGCTCAACCGGGGAGGGTCATTGGAAACTGGGAAACTTGAGTGCAGAAGAGGAAAGTGGAATTCCAAGTGTAGCGGTGAAATGCGTAGAGATTTGGAGGAACACCAGTGGCGAAGGCGACTTTCTGGTCTGTAACTGACGCTGAGGCGCGAAAGCGTGGGGAGCAAACAGGATTAGATACCCTGGTAGTCCACGCCGTAAACGATGAGTGCTAAGTGTTAGAGGGTTTCCGCCCTTTAGTGCTGAAGTTAACGCATTAAGCACTCCGCCTGGGGAGTACGGTCGCAAGACTGAAACTCAAAGGAATTGACGGGGGCCCGCACAAGTGGTGGAGCATGTGGTTTAATTCGAAGCAACGCGAAGAACCTTACCAGGTCTTGACATCCTCTGACAACCCTAGAGATAGGGCTTTCCCTTCGGGGACAGAGTGACAGGTGGTGCATGGTTGTCGTCAGCTCGTGTCGTGAGATGTTGGGTTAAGTCCCGCAACGAGCGCAACCCTTGATCTTAGTTGCCAGCATTCAGTTGGGCACTCTAAGGTGACTGCCGGTGACAAACCGGAGGAAGGTGGGGATGACGTCAAATCATCATGCCCCTTATGACCTGGGCTACACACGTGCTACAATGGATAGTACAAAGGGTTGCAAGACCGCGAGGTGGAGCTAATCCCATAAAACTATTCTCAGTTCGGATTGTAGGCTGCAACTCGCCTACATGAAGCCGGAATCACTAGTAATCGCGGATCAGCATGCCGCGGTGAATACGTTCCCGGGCCTTGTACACACCGCCCGTCACACCACGAGAGTTTGTAACACCCGAAGTCGGTGGGGTAACCTTTTAGGGGCCAGCCGCCTAAGGTGGGACAGATGATTGGGGTGAAGTCGTAACAAGGTAGCCGTATCGGAAGGTGCGGCTGGATCACCTCCTTTCTATGGAGACATCATGAACCGACGGTTCATGTATGAAATGTTTCTTCATTGTTTTGTTTAGTTTTGAGAGTTCACTCTCAACATTTGTACCTTGAAAACTAGATAATGTCATTCATTAAACTGCGTAAGTTTAATTCAATTAGTTTTAAAATTAGTTAAGTTAGAAAGGGCGCACGGTGGATGCCTTGGCACTAGGAGTCGATGAAGGACGGGACTAACACCGATATGCTTCGGGGAGCTGTAAGTAAGCTTTGATCCGGAGATTTCCGAATGGGGGAACCCACTACTCGTAATGGAGTAGTATCTTTACCTGAATACATAGGGTACTGAGGACAGACCCAGGGAACTGAAACATCTAAGTACCTGGAGGAATAGAAAGCAATAGCGATTTCCCAAGTAGCGGCGAGCGAAAAGGAAGATAGCCCAAACCAAGAGGCTTGCCTCTTGGGGTTGTAGGACACTCTATACGGAGTTACAAAGGAACGGGGTAAATGAAGCGACCTGGAAAGGTCCGTCGAAGAAGGTAAAAACCCTGTAGTTGAAACCTCGTTCCCTCTTGAGTGGATCCTGAGTACGGCGGAACACGTGAAATTCCGTCGGAATCTGGGAGGACCATCTCCCAAGGCTAAATACTACCTAGTGACCGATAGTGAACCAGTACCGTGAGGGAAAGGTGAAAAGCACCCCGGAAGGGGAGTGAAAGAGAACCTGAAACCGTGTGCTTACAAATAGTCAGAGCTCGTTAACGAGTGATGGCGTGCCTTTTGTAGAATGAACCGGCGAGTTACGATCCCGTGCAAGGTTAAGTTGAAGAGACGGAGCCGCAGCGAAAGCGAGTCTGAATAGGGCGATTTAGTACGTGGTCGTAGACCCGAAACCGAGTGATCTACCCATGTCCAGGATGAAGTTCAGGTAACACTGAATGGAGGTCCGAACCCACGCACGTTGAAAAGTGCGGGGATGAGGTGTGGGTAGCGGAGAAATTCCAATCGAACTCGGAGATAGCTGGTTCTCCCCGAAATAGCTTTAGGGCTAGCCTTATGTGTTAGAGTCTTGGAGGTAGAGCACTGATTGGACTAGGGGCCCCCAACGGGTTACCGAATTCAGTCAAACTCCGAATGCCAATGACTTATCCATAGGAGTCAGACTACGAGTGATAAGATCCGTGGTCAAGAGGGAAACAGCCCAGACCGCCAGCTAAGGTCCCAAAGTATACGTTAAGTGGAAAAGGATGTGGAGTTGCTTAGACAACCAGGATGTTGGCTTAGAAGCAGCCACCATTTAAAGAGTGCGTAATAGCTCACTGGTCGAGTGACTCTGCGCCGAAAATGTAACGGGGCTAAACGTATCACCGAAGCTGCGGATTGATACCATATGGTATCAGTGGTAGGGGAGCGTTCTAAGGGCGTTGAAGCTAGATCGTAAGGACTGGTGGAGCGCTTAGAAGTGAGAATGCCGGTATGAGTAGCGAAAGACGGGTGAGAATCCCGTCCACCGTATGCCTAAGGTTTCCTGGGGAAGGCTCGTCCTCCCAGGGTTAGTCAGGACCTAAGCCGAGGCCGACAGGCGTAGGCGATGGACAACAGGTTGATATTCCTGTACCACCTCATTTCCGTTTGAGCGATGGAGGGACGCAGAAAGATAGGGTAAGCGCGCTGCTGGATATGCGCGTCCAAGCAATTAGGCTGATGTGTAGGCAAATCCGCACATCGTAAGGCTGAGTTGTGATGGCGAGGGAAATATAGTACCGAAGTTCCTGATTCTACGCTGCCAAGAAAAGCTTCTAGCGAGGAAATAGGTGCCTGTACCGCAAACCGACACAGGTAGGCGAGGAGAGAATCCTAAGGTGAGCGAGAGAACTATGGTTAAGGAACTCGGCAAAATGACCCCGTAACTTCGGGAGAAGGGGTGCTCTTTTGGGTGTATGCCCGGGAGAGCCGCAGTGAAAAGGCCCAAGCGACTGTTTAGCAAAAACACAGGTCTCTGCGAAGCCGCAAGGCGAAGTATAGGGGCTGACGCCTGCCCGGTGCTGGAAGGTTAAGAGGAGGGGTTATCCCTTACGGGAGAAGCTCTGAATTGAAGCCCCAGTAAACGGCGGCCGTAACTATAACGGTCCTAAGGTAGCGAAATTCCTTGTCGGGTAAGTTCCGACCCGCACGAAAGGCGTAACGATTTGGGCACTGTCTCAACCATAGACTCGGTGAAATTATAGTACCTGTGAAGATGCAGGTTACCCGCGACAGGACGGAAAGACCCCGTGGAGCTTTACTGCAGCTTGATATTGAATTTTGGTACAGCTTGTACAGGATAGGTAGGAGCCTGAGAAGCCGGAGCGCTAGCTTCGGTGGAGGCGTCGGTGGGATACTACCCTGGCTGTATTGAAATTCTAACCTAGAGCCGTGATCCGGCTCGGAGACAGTGTCAGGTGGGCAGTTTGACTGGGGCGGTCGCCTCCTAAAGAGTAACGGAGGCGCCCAAAGGTTCCCTCAGAATGGTTGGAAATCATTCGAAGAGTGTAAAGGCATAAGGGAGCTTGACTGCGAGACCTACAAGTCGAGCAGGGACGAAAGTCGGGCTTAGTGATCCGGTGGTTCCGCATGGAAGGGCCATCGCTCAACGGATAAAAGCTACCCCGGGGATAACAGGCTTATCTCCCCCAAGAGTCCACATCGACGGGGAGGTTTGGCACCTCGATGTCGGCTCATCGCATCCTGGGGCTGTAGTCGGTCCCAAGGGTTGGGCTGTTCGCCCATTAAAGCGGTACGCGAGCTGGGTTCAGAACGTCGTGAGACAGTTCGGTCCCTATCCGTCGTGGGCGCAGGAAATTTGAGAGGAGCTGTCCTTAGTACGAGAGGACCGGGATGGACACACCGCTGGTGTACCAGTTGTTCTGCCAAGAGCATGGCTGGGTAGCTATGTGTGGAAGGGATAAGTGCTGAAAGCATCTAAGCATGAAGCCCCCCTCAAGATGAGATTTCCCATAGCGTTAAGCTAGTAAGACCCCTGAGAGACGATCAGGTTGATAGGTCAGAGGTGGAAGCGTGGTGACACGTGGAGCTGACTGATACTAATCGGTCGAGGACTTAACTAACAAGTTTGATGATGACATTATCTAGTTTTGAGGGTACGAAGTACAACTCAGGTATAATCAGGTGATTATTGCGAAGAGGTCACACCCGTTCCCATACCGAACACGGCAGTTAAGCTCTTCAGCGTCGATGGTAGTTGGGGGTTTCCCCCTGTGAGAGTAGAACGTCGCCTGGTAACAAAAAACATCAGCCAAATAGCTGATGTTTTTTTGTTTTATTATGTAGTTAAAAAATGATGAATTAAATAAGGGATTTTTTGTTCTGTTATTGTTAAAAATTGGTTTATCAAAGGATAATCATCTGTAGAATAGGTCTGTATAAGTTCACACCACCAGTCAGTTTCATAGCGACAAATCATGCTCAAGTTATATAAAAGTAGATAATGGTATAGAATTTCAGGTAACAATAAAAGCGCTTCCTTTTGTGATTTTAGAAAATAACTTTGATTTAATATATTAAAATAAAATGGTGGTTTACTTAAAATTTTATCAGGAAAATTTGATTTAATTTTAATTTGTTTTTGATTATGTTCAACGATTAAAATATCTATAGAAGCTTGCTTTGATTGAAGAAATGAAATAAAACGTTCTGAAGTAAAATGGTAGGATGACAAAATTTTTTCGGGTAGAGTAATGACATCCTGATCGACAGTAGTTGGAAGAAACAAATTTCCTTTTTTAGTAATTTTAAGGATTTTGTTTAATTCAGGTATTGATTGTAAAAGTTGAAGCATTGTAAATTTTTCATTTTCTAAATTATTTATGTTAAATAATAATTTAGAGGCATGGGTAAATAATCCATTTTTTTGAATTTTAACTTCGTCTTCAACAAAAGAATATCCTACTTTTTTTATTTTCCTTGAGGTAACACCGTGAGCCAGGATAGCAGTGTTACTTGGATAATCAGGATCTACGGTTAGGACGCAAGCCTTTAATAGCTGTACAAGCCCATAGAAGAGTAAAGTAGGTTTTACATTAATTTGAGAATTTTGTGCTGCGTGAAAATAACTTTTTCCATGCTCAATATAATATAAAAACGGATAAGCATTACGGAAAGCCTTAGTTTTTTGTTCCTTGGGATTATTTTGTTCGTATTTTGCTTGAAGATAGGTTTTTGAATATTGTGCAGAGCTAAAATAACATAACTCATCCCATACATTACTATACGAGTATAACATAAGAGAGGAACTCCTTATTAACTGAATATTTAAACATAATTTGACTTCCTTGACAGTGTTATATCCTATTGTTAATCTACTAATAATATTTATACGTGTATAGGGGGGCTTTTTTATGTGGGAATCAAAATTCGTAAAAGAAGGACTTACTTTTGATGATGTATTACTAGTTCCAGCGAAATCTGAAGTACTTCCAAATCAAGTTGATGTAAGTGTGAGATTAACTGAAAAAATTCAATTAAATATTCCATTAATCAGCGCAGGAATGGATACAGTTACAGAAGCAGATATGGCTATTGCAATGGCTAGACAAGGTGGATTAGGTATCATTCACAAGAATATGTCAATCGAAGAGCAAGCTGAACAAGTAGATAAAGTAAAGCGTTCTGAAAGTGGTGTAATCGATGATCCATTCTTCTTAACACCATCTCATAAAGTAGCAGATGCAGAATATTTAATGGGTAAATATCGTATTTCAGGTGTACCGATTGTAGATGATACAGAGAATAGAAAATTAGTTGGTATTTTAACAAATCGTGATTTACGTTTTATTCAAGATTATTCAATTGTTATTTCAGATGTTATGACAAAAGAAAATCTAGTAACTGCTCCTGTTGGAACTACACTGGCAGAAGCAGAAAAAATCCTTCAAAAACATAAAATCGAGAAGTTACCCCTAGTTAATGAAGACGGTACTTTAAAAGGCTTAATTACAATTAAGGATATTGAAAAAGTAATTGAGTTTCCAAACTCAGCAAAAGATCAACAAGGACGATTACTTGTAGGTGCAGCTGTAGGAGTAACAAAAGATGCACTACAACGTGTAGAGTTTTTAGTGAAAGCTAATGTCGATGTAATTGTTATTGATACAGCTCACGGTCACTCTAAAGGTGTTATTGAAAAAGTAAAAGAAATTAGAAGTCGATTCCCAGAATTAGCAATAATCGCTGGTAATGTTGCAACAGGCGAAGCAACTAAAGAACTTATTGAAGCTGGAGCAGATATCGTTAAAGTTGGTATTGGACCAGGTTCAATTTGTACTACTCGAGTTGTTGCTGGAGTTGGTGTTCCTCAACTAACTGCGGTTTATGATTGTGCTACTGTTGCTAGAGAGTACGGAGTTCCTATTATTGCAGATGGTGGTATTAAGTACTCTGGAGATATCGTTAAAGCTCTTGCAGCTGGTGGACATGTAGTTATGTTAGGTAGCATGTTTGCTGGTGTGCAAGAAAGCCCTGGTGAAACAGAAATCTTCCAAGGTAGACAATTTAAAGTATATCGCGGTATGGGTTCTGTTGGTGCAATGGAAAGAGGAAGTAAAGATCGTTATTTCCAAGAAGGCAATAAAAAACTAGTTCCTGAAGGTATTGAAGGACGTGTTCCATATAAAGGCCCATTAGCTGATACAGTTCACCAATTAATTGGAGGAATTAGAGCTGGTATGGGTTACTGTGGTACTGCAACACTAAATGAATTAAGAGATAATGCACAGTTTATACGTATGTCTGGTGCAGGATTACGTGAAAGTCATCCACATGACGTTCATATAACAAAAGAAGCACCAAATTACTCACTATAATAATTTAAGCAATGTACCTAGGGCAATTACAAGAAATTGTAGTTGCCTATTTTTTGGGAAATAATTGTGTTAAAATGAACAAGTGAGATAAAAGGTTGGAGGTAAAAAAGTGATTGGAAAGAAAATACTAACAAAGTTAATAATAATAGCATTAGCGATAACGATAATCATCCCAATGAATTTACGACCGGCTGCTGCAGAGGATGTTTTAGGCATTCAAGCTAAAGCTGCAATCTTAGTTGATGCAAATTCAGGGAAAATATTATATGAAAAAAATTCAAAAGCTCCATTACCGATAGCTAGTATGTCTAAAATGATGACAGAGTATCTAGTTAATGAGGCGGTAAAGAATGGGAAAATTTCTTGGGACGAGAAGGTAACGGTTTCAGATTATGCTCATAAAATCTCTCAAAACACTGGATTATCTAATGTACCACTTGAATTAGGTGGACAATATACAGTCAAAGAATTATACGAAGCAGCTGCAATTTATTCGGCAAATGGTGCGACAATAGCACTAGCAGAAAAAATTGGTGGATCTGAGAAAAATTTTGTTCAATTAATGAACGATAAAGCAAAGAAACTAGGCTTAGGAGACGTTAAATTTGTTAATGCTACTGGTTTAGTTAATAAAGACTTACAAGGTATGCAACCAGAAGGAACCGCTCTTTCTGATGAAAATATTATGTCAGCAAACGGTGTTGCAAAATTAGCATATAACCTAATCAAAACATATCCCGAAGTACTTCAAACTTCTTCAATTCCAAAGAAAATATTCCAAAAAGGTGGAAAATATCCTGTAAATATGGATAACTGGAACTGGATGTTACCAGGTTTAGTATTTCAATACCCAGGTATGGATGGATTAAAAACAGGTTCAACTGATTCAGCTGGCTTCTGTTTTACTGGTACTGCTAAAAGAGATGATCAACGTTATATTACTGTTGTAATGGGAGCAAATTCTTATAACTCTAGATTTAGTGAAACGGCTAAATTAATGGATTACGGATTTAGTAACTTTGAGAAAGTTACATTGCTAAAAAAAGGTGAGGCAGTAAAAGGAAGTAAAACTGTAAAAGTAGTTAAAGGTAAAGATAAAGAAGTAAAAGTAGTAGCAAAAGACGACGTTACACTAGCCGTAAAACGCGGTGAAGCTAAAAATTATAAACCAACAGTCCAATTATCAGGTAAATCAATTGATAAGAATGGCGATATTATTGCTCCAATTAAAAAAGGAACAAAGGTTGGACAAATAGTGGTTAAATCTTCAAAGAATGAAGATTTAGGTTTTATCAATACTAATAATCAATCGTATGATTTAGTAGTTGATAAAAGCGTTGATAAAGCAAACTGGTTAGTTTTATCGTTTAGAGGAATTGGGTCATTTTTTGGGAATTTATGGGATAGCATCATAAGTGGAATTGGTGGTTTATTCAAATAAATTTCTATATAAATATATCAGTAATTGTTAAGTTGTCATTTTTTCAGTAAAATAAAGGTAGGGTAACTTAACTAGGGGAAGAGAAATACTAAAATGTTACCAAGTAAGCTTTAATAATGGAGGGGCATAACAATGAATTTAACTGGAACAGAACGTGTAAAACGCGGCATGGCAGAAATGCAAAAAGGCGGCGTAATTATGGACGTAGTAAATGCTGAGCAAGCTAAAATTGCAGAAGCTGCTGGTGCAGTAGCAGTAATGGCATTAGAAAAGGTACCATCTGACATTCGTGCAGCTGGTGGAGTAGCTCGTATGGCTGATACAAGCATTACTGAGGAAATTCTTAACGCTGTTAGTATTCCAGTAATGGCTAAAGCTCGTATTGGACATATCGTTGAAGCGCGTGTTTTAGAAGCAATGGGAGTAGATTACATCGATGAGAGTGAAGTATTATCTCCAGCAGATGATATCTTCCATATTAATAAATCAGATTACACTGTTCCATTCGTTTGTGGTTGCCGTAACTTAGGTGAAGCACTTCGTCGTATTGGTGAAGGCGCATCTATGCTACGTACAAAAGGTGAACCAGGTACTGGAAACATTGTAGAAGCAGTACGTCACTTACGCCAAATTAACGGAGAAATCCGCAAAGTAGTTGGTTTATCTCGTGATGAATTAATGGTTGAAGCTAAAAACCTTGGCGCTCCATTCGAATTATTACTTCAAATTAAAGAGCTTGGTCGTTTACCAGTTGTTAACTTTGCAGCTGGCGGAGTAGCAACACCTGCAGACGCGGCTTTAATGATGGAATTAGGCGCTGACGGAGTATTCGTAGGATCTGGTATCTTCAAGTCAGAAAACCCTGAGAAATTTGCTCGTGCGATTGTACAAGCTACTACTCACTACCAAGATTACGAATTAATCGCTAACCTTTCTAAAAACTTAGGTCCTGCTATGAAAGGGATCGATATGAGACAACTTGCTGCAGCAGATCGTATGCAAGATCGTAGCATTTAAGTTGGTGAATTTATGAAAATAGGTGTATTAGCATTACAAGGTGCAGTTCAAGAACATATAAATGCAATTAAAGCATGTGGTGCTGAAGCTGTTATCGTAAAACGTGTAGAACATTTAGATGGACTTGATGGTATTGTATTACCTGGTGGAGAGAGCACAGCAATGCGTAAGTTGCTTGACCATGTCGGGTTATTAGAACCATTAAAAGAGAAAATCGAAAGTGGTTTACCAGCATTCGGTACATGCGCAGGCATGATCTTACTTTCAAAAGAGATTGCAAATGATGACACGGTGCATCTAGGAGTTATGGATATGGTAGCTGAACGTAATGCTTATGGCAGACAAGTGGATAGCTTTGAAGTAAACATACCGATTAAAGGAGTATGTGAAGACTACCCAGCTGTATTTATCAGAGCACCATTTATTCGTTCAGTATCAGGTGATGCAGAGGTTATTGCAGAACATGAAGGGAATATTGTAGCGGTTAGACAAAATCACATGTTAGCAGCATCTTTCCATCCAGAATTAACGAATGATTACCGTTTTATGAGTTACTTTGTAGAAATGGTTAAGGAAAAAAATGCAAATTTAAGTATGTAACTATTGAAAAAAGTAAAAGCTTATAGTAAATTATTATATAATTTAAATTGTCTAAAGCGATGAAAGAAAATAGTAGCAAGTTCTGAATTTATAGAGAGTCGGTGGTTGGTGCAAACCGATAATGAAGACTTGTGAATCCATTCTTGAGTGGGTTACGGAATGCTTTATAGCTAGTAAGTAACCACGGTACTATAGTCCGTTAACTATACTAAGGTGGAAGGATTATTTATTAATTCTTCAATTAGGGTGGCAACGCGGGTAGCTCTCGTCCCTTTTATGGGATGAGGGCTTTTTTGTATTTATTTTTATCGCTTTAGAAAAAAAGAATAGGAGGAATTAAAAATGTTAGACATTAAATTATTACGTAGCAATTTTGAAGATGTTAAAGCAAAACTTCAGTTACGTGGTGGCGACATAAGTTATATCGAAAAATTTGAAGACTTAGATTTAAATCGTAGAGAATTACTTGTTCAAGTTGAAGGTTTAAAAAGCCGACGTAATGAAGTGAGCCAAGAAATTAGTGTATTAAAGCGTGAGAAAAAAGATGCTGAGGCACTAATTGTTGAGATGAGAGAAGTTGGCGATAAAATTAAAAATCTAGATGAAGAGATTAGAACGTTAGAAGAGCAATTAGATGCAATTTTATTTACAATCCCGAATTTAGTTAGTGATTCAGTACCAGTTGGATTAACAGAGGATGATAATGTTGAAATTCGTAGAATAGGTGAAGTTCGTACATTTGATTTTGAACCAAAGCCACATTGGGATTTAGGTGTTGATTTAGATATTTTAGACTTTGAACGTGGAGCAAAAGTTACTGGTAGCCGATTTACTTTTTATAAAGGCTTAGGAGCTAGACTTGAACGTGCTTTAATCAGCTTTATGTTAGATCTTCATACAGAGGAGCATGGATACACTGAAGTACTACCTCCAAACCTTGTAAATCGTGCTAGCATGATCGGTACAGGACAACTACCAAAATTTGAAGAAGACGCATTTCGTGTCGAGAAAGAAGACTTTTTCTTAGTTCCTACAGCAGAAGTACCTGTAACAAATTATCACCGAGACGAAATTCTCGATGCTGCTCAATTACCGATTGCATATACTGCATATAGTGCATGTTTCCGTTCTGAGGCAGGTTCTGCTGGTCGCGATACACGAGGATTAATTCGCCAACATCAATTTAATAAAGTTGAACTAGTGCGCTTCGTAAAACCTGAAGATTCTTATATTGAGTTAGAAAAATTAACGGCTCAAGCTGAAAAAGTTCTTCAATTATTAGGATTACCATACCGTGTCATTACATTATGTGCTGGAGATATTGGATTTTCTTCTGCAAAAACGTATGACATTGAAGTTTGGTTACCAAGCTATGATGCATACAAAGAAATTTCTTCTTGTAGTAACTTTGAAGCGTTCCAAGCAAGAAGAGCGAATATACGCTTCAGACGTGATCCAAAAGCAAAACCAGAATTTGTTCATACATTAAACGGATCTGGTCTTGCAATTGGACGTACGGTTTCTGCTATTTTAGAAAACTACCAACAAGCGGATGGATCAGTTATTATTCCTGAAGTTCTTCGTCCGTATATGGGTGGAAAAGAAGTAATTAAATAAAATATAACGTGATTAAAAAACGCTGATATATCATGTATTTAACAGTTATACAGTGAATTTCTATAAACGTGAAACATTGTTTATGGGGCAGGGAAAATACTTTTTGTATTTCCTGCCCCATTTTTTTTACTATTTAATTCTTCAATTGTTCTACAAATTCCATAAAGTGAATTGGTTTAGGTCTTCAAGTTTTCTTTGTCCAAAAATGGGATAATACGATTTCTTATAAGGAGAAATCTATCGGAAAACAGTTAAAAAAGGACTAGCCATTAAATATAAGGCCAATCTTCTTTTTAATAAAGGTAGATAATACACCAAATAGATTTATAGATAAATGAAATTATCAGAAATATAGCTATTTGAGCAAAGGTGATTAAAATTAAAGTTAAAATTTTTGATTGTTTTTTGCTAAATGAGTATTTGTAATTAGGTTGAAAAAAACAATATAGCTATTAATATGCCAAAATAGAGAGTATTAATAATTAAGTGGTTATCTACATAAGCAGATCCTTTCAAGTCAATGGATTTTATTATATTTCTATAATTATAGGAAGTGTTAGTGGGGAAAAAATGTAATTAAATAACTAAAAAAAGCAGATGGTATTTAGAAATAACGCTTGTTCCATCTGCTTTTTATTTAGATAGTTTTAACATTCATTTTATAATTAGGTGTGTTCCATAATTCCATCCATTTTTTAATAGCTGATATTAAAATTACGAAACCTAAGACTAACATAATGATAGATAAGATACCATTTAGCATACTATAACCGGCTACATCATGGTTTAGATAAACATTTTTGATCATCCAGTATCCTGCATAATTTACAGTGATAAATAGATAGGCAAGAGGAATCAAACAAGTAAGCATATACCAACGTTTATCAGCTATCTTTAATAGTACAGTTGCCCCAATGATTAATCCAATAGAAGCCATTAATTGATTAGATACTCCAAATAATGCCCAGATTGATCCAATATCCCCTGAAAATAAGAGGTATCCCCACATAAAGCACGCTAACGCACTAGCAAAAATTGATCCTGGCAACCAATCTGTTTTCTTCAACGGTTTATAATATTCACCAAAGAAATCTTGAATTAAATATCGTGCTACTCGAGTACCAGCATCAATTGCCGTTAAAATAAATACGGCTTCGAACATAACGACAAACTGGAAGAAATACGATGCTAGGTGACTAAACCAAGGGATGGATGTAAATATGTATGTCATGCCAACCGCCAGTGTTACAGCTCCACCAGTACGCCCTTCTAAACTTAATCCAATTTCTTTACTAAGTTCCGGTAAGTGGACTACATTCATTCCTAACGTTTTAAAAACTTCCGGGGTTGAGTTAATTGCAAAGTAGTCTGCTGGCTGGAGTGCAGTAGCAGCGATTAAAGCCATAATTCCTACTAAACATTCAACTAACATAGCTCCAAAACCTACAACTTTTATATCACTCCATCGATCAAGCATTTTTGGAGTTGTACCTGAGCCCACAAATGCATGAAAACCTGAGATTGCCCCACATGCTATTGTAATAGAAATAAAAGGCCAGACTGGACCAGCTAAGATGGGGCCTCCGCCGTTAACAAATTTGGTTACAGTAGGAAACTGTATGGATGGGTTAATAATAAATACTCCAATGATGAGTGCAATAAATACACCTATTTTCATAAAACTACTTAAATAATCGCGGGGTGCCAGTAAAAGCCAGACTGGCAAAGCTGCAGCAAAAAACGCATAAATCGGTAATATGATTGCTAATGTGCGCGTATCAAATGTTAAAAAATCACCTAAAGCAGTTTCTTGAATAGTAGGTCCCATAAAGACCCCAACCATTAGTAGAATAAATCCAATTGTTGAAGCTATTTTTAAATTGCCAGTCTTTTTATATAGTAATCCCACACCCATGGCAATTGGTATTGTAATTCCAACTGCAAATGTTCCCCATGGATTATTTTCAAGTGCATGTAGAACAACCATGGAAAGTCCAGCCATTGTAATTGTAATAATAAAAAGCATGGCTAGTCCCGTACAAAAGCCTGCAACTGGTCCAAGCTCTTCCTTTGCTACTTCTGATAGCGACTTACCTTTCTTTCTCATTGAAGCATATAAAACGACTGCATCATGTACTGCTCCGCCGATTACAGCACCAATTAAAAGCCATAACAGACCTGGGAGGTAGCCAAACTGAGCAGCCAAAATTGGACCTACCAAGGGACCAGCTGCTGCGATTGCAGCAAAATGATGACCAAATGATACCCACTTGTTAGTAGGAACATAGTCCTTACCATCATTTAACTCATGAGCTGGAGTAGGGATAGAATCATTTAACTTAAGTACCTTCACTGCCATAAATGTACCGTATAGACGATATGCAATCATCAAAATACACATAGAAGCAATAACAATTGTAACCGCATTCATTTTATTTAATAAGCCTCCTTTGTTTCTTTTATTTACACTCATTTTACTTTATGAAAATTAAAAGTTTGGATTTTCAATATGAGATGCAATAAAAGTAGGCTGAGAAGCATGAATGGAATCATGAAATGCAAGTTTATAAATCAAAGAGTTGTTTAAGCTCCTTTGTATATGTTCGGCTAACAGGTACTTTTTCACCATCATTCATAATTAAGTTATATGTTGAATTAAACCAAGGCTGAATTTCTATGATTTGATCCAAATTGACAATATAGCTCCGATGGACACGGGTGAATGGTGTATTTTGTAGCTTTCGTTCTAAATTGATTAAAGGCTCATTTATTCGATAAGTCATCTTGTCAGTAACGACGATTGTTTTACCTTCTTGTGAAAAAATGTAGATGATTTCTTCAAATGTTATTAAAAGAATTCGATCATCAACCGATATAGCCAATTTATCTTGTTTTAAAAGTGGTGGGGTCTTTTTTACCTCGGTTTTAATGGATTTCTTACTTAGCTTTGTTAATTTTTTAATAGTCTTTTGAATTCTTATTTCATCAAATGGTTTTAAAATATAATCAATTGCGTGTAAATCGAATGCATTTAAAGCGTACTCGTCAAAAGCTGTTGCAAAGACAATTGCTGGTTGATGGGAGAGATCTTGCATTTTTTGAGCTAATTCTAATCCACTTTCATCCGCTAACTGGATATCTAAAAATACAACGTCGACTTCTTCTATTTGAATAAATTCTAATGTACTTCTAATTGAGTCCGCTTCTCCAACTATATCTATCTCCTTGCTTCTTTTTAGTAAATAAGCCAATTCGTCTCTTGCTAATGGTTCATCATCTACAATTAGTGCCTTTAACATTATTTATCCCTCCATTCCTTCTTGCGTTAACGGGATTCTTATCGATACTTTCGTTCCAGTGTTCAGGTTGGATTTTATTTGAAAATATTCTTTTTCCCCGTAAATTTCTTCAATTCGTTTTTTTATATTCCATAACGCTGTTCCAGTTCCCTCTTTAGACTGTATTGTTTCATTCCCAATTGTATTTAGTAGTTCTGGCGAAATCCCCTTGCCATTATCTTCGGTTATGAGAATCAAATCATTATTGAATTCGTATGCTTGTACAGTTACCTTTAATTTTTTTTCCTTTGAAAATGCATGTCGAATCGAATTCTCAATAAGTGGTTGAAGTGTGAAAGGGGGAATTTGAACCTTTTTTAAATGAGGTTCGATTTGGAATTCAACATGGAATTTAGAAGGAAATCTTGTTTGTTCAATGGTTAAATAAGCTTCTACATGTTCTAATTCCTTTTCTAAAGTAACTAAAGTCTGCCTCGCCCCTTGTAAGTTATTCCGAAAAAAAGTACTTAAATGGATTAGTAATTTCCTAGCCTGATCAGCATCTGTTCTAATTAAACTTGAAATTGTATTTAAAGAGTTGAACAGGAAGTGGGGATGCATTTGTGCTTGTAATGCTTTTATTTCAGCATCTTTCATTAATTTTCGCTGTAGTTCAGCCTCTGCTAACTCCAATTGGGTAGAAAAAAGTTTAGATAATCCGTCAGCTAGCTCTTTCTCAACTTTTCCTAACTTGTTAGGATCGGTGTAATATAGCTTTAAAGAACCAACCGTTTTATTTAAGGCTTTTAATGGCAATACAATAGCCGCACTTAAAGGACAATCCATATGGAAGCATTGAATTTCATTTTTTGAAGTAGCAATAATAATGTTTCCGTCTTTTAATGCTTTCTTTGTTAGTTTTGTCGCTAAGTTATTCATTGGTTCATGGTGATCTGAACCTGCACCGACGTGAGCTAGTACTCTATTGTGATCAGTAATCGAAATTGCATCTGCCTTAGTTAATTTATAAATAATTTTTGCCGTTTCATTACAAGAGTGAGGGGTTAGTCCCTGTCTAAAAAATGGTAAAGTTTGCTCAGCGATATACAGGGCCTTGTTTGTTTGAAGCGCTCGTGTTTTTTCTTCTTCCTGCAAAATATTTTGGATGATTAATATAAATATAAGCGTACCAAGACCATTTATAAGTATCATTGGAAGAGCAATCACTTCAACTAGATGAAGAGCAGCCGAGAATGGTTTTGCGAGTAAAAGGAGGATTCCCATTTGAACGCATTCCATAATAATTCCGATTGAAACTACACCCCATAGGGATTTGCTTTTTTGTATTCCAAATTTTTTCCTAAGTAGTCCCGTAACAATTCCCGCAATGATTGTAGAAATAGCACACGCAAAAGCAGTAAACCCGCCCAATGTTAACCGATGTAAACCTGCTATTAATCCGACTCCTAAGCCAACGATCGGACCGCCGATTAGACCCCCAATAGCTACTCCCATAATTCTTGTATTTGCAATTGCATTATCACTTGCTACATTAAAATGCCATGACTGTGACATAATTGACTCATGATAAATATGAACGCCGGTATAATTACTAATGACACCAAATGCGCCAAATATAACGATTAAGATTATTTTTGCACCAACCGAGTGTTCATTTTGAATAATTTGTCTAAACGACTTCATTCTTGAAAGTAAAAAGGCTAGTATAACGAGAATTCCGACTCGTTCCAGCATCAGCGGTATTAATTCAAACATTTCTTTCTCCTTAAACATTCAAATGTTATTAAATTGTAGTACCATTATAAATTCAAATGAATTTTCTGTATATTTTTTCTACTTATGTTAAAGGTGTATAAATTAATAGTAAGGTGATAATAATACCTATTGTAAAAAGGTTGGTTTTTATTTCAAAAAAAAATAAAATTTTTTTGAAAGAATGCTTGACCCTATATTTTTCATATGGTATTATAAATCTTGTCAATACGGAGTAATACCCAAGTCTGGCTGAAGGGATCGGTCTTGAAAACCGACAGGGGTGTAACAGCCCGCGGGGGTTCGAATCCCTCTTACTCCTCCATTTTTAAAATTAAAAGAGTGCATATATATTGGAAACTCGTTACATTATTGTAACGAGTTTTTTGTTTTTTTTTTGACCTCACATAGTTAAACGACAAAGAAAAAGCTGCAAACTTTACATGAAACAGTTTGCAGCTTTTATATATTATCTAGATTTCATATATTTTTGTGAATGATTTAGTACGTTTCCAATCTTCTTAATGATTTCTTCTACAGATGTTTCATCTTTAATTAAATCATACTCGCTAATACTTAAACGCAGTACAGGACAAGCGTTAAAGTTATTGATCCAGTTTTCGTAACGTGTATTCATTTCTTTCCAATACTCTATCGGAGTTTGTTGCTCCATTGGACGTCCACGCTCTTTAATTCTCTCAACGACTTCATCAAATGTTCCTTCTAAGTAAATTAATAAATCAGGAGCCGGGAAATAAGGCGACATTACCATAGCATCAAAAAGGCTAGTATATGTTTCGTAGTCTACTTCACTCATCGTTCCTTTTTCATAATGCATTTTCGCAAAGATGCCAGTATCCTCATAAATTGAACGGTCTTGGATAAACCCACCGCCGTATTCAAACATTCTTTTTTGCTCTTTAAATCGCTCTGCTAAGAAGTATATTTGTAAATGGAAGCTCCAGCGGGCAAAATCTTGATAAAATTTATCTAAATATGGGTTTGTATCTACTTTTTCAAAAGATGTACGAAAGTTTAATGCATCTGCAAGCGCATTGGTCATAGTAGATTTACCTACACCTACTGTCCCAGCAATTGTAATAACTGCATCATTTCGTATTCCGTATTTTTCACGTAAATTCATATACTTCTTAGCTCCTTTTGTAAGGTGTTTTCTAACGATTCAAGGATCATCGTTAAATCTCTCGGGTTATTAACGAAGTCAATTTGATCACCGTCAAATTTTAGTACTGGAATCTCAGGGTGTTTAGCTTGAAATTCTCTCATGTGTGTCTCGTAATCTTCAATTAACTGAAGTAAGTACTGGTCCTCAATTAATTGTTCGAACTCTCTACCACGAAGGTGAATACGCTTTTGAAGAGTCTCGAGGCTTGCCGTTAAGTAAATGACCACATTAGGCTTTGGCATATCTTCAGTTAATATTTGATATATTTTTAAATATTTATCATGCTGCTTGTCTTTTAATGTTCTGCTAGCAAAAATTAAATTTTTAAGGATGTGGTAGTCTGCAACCACTGGAATCGATTTTTTAAGAAACATTCGGTCGATATCTTCTAATTGTTTAAATCGATTACAAAGGAAAAACATTTCTGTTTGGAAACTCCACTCTTCAATGTCCGTATAAAACTTACCCAAAAAAGGATTTTCATCTACAATTTCTTTTAAAAGTTCATAATGAAAGTGTTTAGAGATCGCTTTGGATAGAGATGTTTTTCCGACACCAATTGGTCCTTCTACTGTAATAAAAGGTACACGTATCATCTCTTGTCCTCCTTACTAGTTAAATTCCGTTTCATACTCAAAAAACATACAGAAACTATTTTAACATACTGTAGTCAGACGGAATACCATTTTAAAATTTTTCCAATTACTGATCATTGTTGCTTATTAAGTGATCAATCACTTCTTCTATTTCATGAGTTTGAATAATCGTTGCGTTTAAAATGTCTTTCATCATATAAATTGCAACCTTCTCATCATAATCAGTAACTGAGGAAATTGCATCTTGAGGTATAATTAAGTTATAATCCCGCATAAATGCATCATTTGCTGTAAAAAGTACACATCGGTTTCCTGCGACACCTACAATAACCAAATGGGTGATGTTTAACTTTTTAAGTAATTCGTCTAAATTTGTTAAATAAAAACCTGAGTAGTTGGGCTTAAAGATAAAATAATCTTCCTCACTTGGTTGGATATTTTTTATTAAGTCGTAGCTCAAAGGGTTTAAACAATGCTTAATAAGTTTTTTTTGAGTCGGTTTTTCGATTTTATAATGATCATTAACATATATAGTAGGAAGTTTTTTGTTTTTGAAAATGTCTCTTATGTAATTTATTTTCGGAACCATATGGATTGATTTTTCCGCAAGAACACTTCCATGTTTAAATGTAAATGAGTTAATTAAATCCACGATTAATAATGCAGGTAACTGCTTGTCTTTTTGATTTGAAGAATTCAATCGGCCTCACTCCAATCTATTTTTAGTTTATCTACTCGTAAAAAGAATATTTGTTTGTGAAATAAATAAAGAGGTGTAAAGTTTGAATAAAGATGAGTTTTATATGAAGTTGGCAATAGAGGAAGCATTAAAAGCAGAGCGAATAGGGGAAGTGCCTATTGGTGCTGTATTAGTTTATAATGATCAAGTCATTGCAAGAGGGTATAATTTACGTGAAACAAAACAAACAGCTTTAGGTCACGCGGAAATGAGTACAATAGAAGAGGCGTGCAAGGTCATTGATTCTTGGCGATTAGAGGAGACAACTCTATATGTTACGCTAGAACCTTGTCCGATGTGTGCTGGTGCTATCATTCAATCCAGAATTCCAAGGGTCGTTTACGGTGCAAAAGATCCAAAGGCAGGTTGTGGAGGGTCGATATATAATCTTTTGCAAGAAGATCGATTTAACCATCGCTGTGAAGTGAGTTCGGGTATATTAGAGGAAGAATGTGGTAGCTTATTAACGAATTTCTTTAGAGAATTGCGATCAAGAAAGAAAAATTTACCTTCATGAGGACAAGCATTGATTTTTTAATTAGGTTCGTATATACTTTAACTACCGCTTCAATCAGCGGTTTAAAATTAGGTTTTAATTTTGCCGTGCTAGGTGGGGAGGTAGCGGTGCCCTGTACTCGCAATCCGCTCTAGCGAGACTGAATTCCACTCCGAGGTGTATCTATTTCAGGGTCTGCCTTAAATAAGTGGTGTTGACGTCTGGGTCCTACGCAACGAGAACTCACGAACCTTGTCAGGTCCGGAAGGAAGCAGCAATAAGTGAGCCATCTCGTGTGCCGTAGGGGTGCCTGGGCCGAGCTAACTGTTTAAGTAACGCCTGGGGTAGTGCATCAACGAGTGGTGCACGGCAGTAACTTTATAAAAACTCACTCAATTTTGAGTGAGTTTTTTTGTTTTCTTTAAAATATTTTCCATGAAATCATTACATAGGGTATAATAATGATGACTTTGTAAGAAGGAGGAAATCAATTGACTTATCAAGCACTATATCGTTTGTGGAGACCGCAGCAATTTAAAGATGTCGTAGGTCAAGATCACATTATACGAACGTTACAAAACTCCCTTCTTCAGCAAAAAGTATCACATGCATATTTGTTTACAGGTCCACGTGGTACAGGTAAAACAAGTACAGCAAAAATCTTCGCAAAAGCTTTAAACTGTGAAAAAGCACCTACGAATGAACCTTGTAATGAGTGTGCCATTTGTAAAGGAATTACTGATGGGTCTATTTCGGATGTAATTGAGATTGATGCTGCATCAAACAATGGTGTAGATGAGATACGTGATATTCGAGAAAAAGTTAAATACGCTCCTTCTGTAGGCAAATTTAAAGTGTACATAATAGATGAGGTCCATATGTTATCAATTGGGGCTTTTAATGCATTATTAAAAACATTAGAGGAGCCTCCAAGTCACGTTATCTTTATATTAGCTACTACTGAACCACATAAAATACCATTGACGATTCTATCAAGATGTCAACGTTTCGATTTTCATAAGATAAGTGCTCAAACGATTTCGGATCGATTGACAGTTGTACTGAATCATCAGCAAACAACAATTGAACCAGAAGCTTTGATGATGTTAGCTCGTGCAGCTGAAGGTGGAATGAGGGATGCACTAAGCATTCTGGATCAAGCTATCTCATATAGCGACGAATCCATTTCATTAGATGATGTGTTAGCGGTAACAGGTACAGTGGCTCAAGAACGTTTAATATCAGTTGTTTCAGCAATAATAGATGGTAATGTATCGGTTTGTTTGACTAATATTGAAGAATTATTAAACCAAGGTAAAGATCCAGTTCGGTTTATAGAGGATTTAACAGTTTATTATCGAGATATTCTATTATATAAGCATTCACCAAGTACAATTGAATTACTTGAGAGAGCAACAGTTAGTGAGCGATTTAATGAGCTTTGTGATGCATACAACGATGAGTTAGTATATCAGATTATTGCTTCTTTAAATAAAAGTCAGCAAGAAATGAAATGGACTAATCATCCGAGAGTCTTACTTGAGGTGGCAATAGTACAACTTTGTCAAAAAGCTTCTGTGAGTCATATTGGCAAAAAGCAGGACGAGCTAACACCGTTAATTAATAAAATTAACGCTCTTGAAAAAGAGGTAAAGTTTTTAAAAGAAAATGGTGTTACGGTTAGTAGAACGAATGATTCCTCTACTAATTCAAAACCGAAATCAAGTGCATCTCGTTCAAAAATACCAAATAGTATGATACAAGGTGTATTAAGAGCTGCCTCTAAACCAGAAAAAAACAAGGTTTTAGCAGTTTGGTCATCACTTCAAGATCAATTGAGGCAACAAAATAAAGTTTCAACTGCGACTTTAGTATCGTATGGTGAAGTTGTGGCTGCTTCTTCTGAACAATGTATTGTTGCTTTTAAATCAGAGACTATTTGTGATTTAATTAATAATAATGGGGAACAAGAGCACCTAACAACGATTAATCAAACATTATCTAATTTATTAGGTACAGAAATGAGTATGTTAGCAATTCCCGAAGAAGATTGGAGATCGACTAGGGATTCATTTTTAAATACATCAAAACCAAAAGAGACTTCAACAGAAGTTTCACCAATCGTACAAGAGGCGATTAATCTTGTTGGTGAAGATTTAGTCATTATCAAAGAATAACTATATTGGAGGAAATGAAAATGATGCGTGGCGGAATGGGCAATATGAATAATATGATGAAACAAATGCAAAAAATGCAAAAGCAAATGGAGCAAGCTCAAAATGAATTAAATGAGCGTACGTTTGTTGGTACAGCTGGCGGAGGAATGGTAACTGTAACAGCTAATGGATTAAAACAAATTGTAGACGTTACTATTAAAGAAGAAGTTGTAGATCCAGAAGATATCGAAATGCTACAAGATTTAGTTTTAACTGCAACAAATGATGCGATTAAACAAATTGAAGAGGCAACTGCTAAAACAATGGGGCAATTCACTAAAGGGATGAATATTCCAGGATTGTTTTAGAGGTTAAGACAAATGCATTACCCTGAACCGATATCAAAATTAATAGATAGTTTTATGAAGTTGCCAGGGATTGGTCCCAAAACGGCTGTTCGACTGGCATTTTTCATGTTAGATATGAAGCAAGACGACGTGTTAGATTTCGCAAAGTCAATGATAGATGCGAAAAGAAAACTACTTTACTGTTCAGAATGTGGCCATATAACTGACCAAGACCCTTGTTATATTTGTAGCGATCAACATCGAGACCGATCTACAATATGTGTAGTTCAAGATACAAAAGATGTTATTGCTATGGAAAAAATGAGAGAGTATCAAGGGTTATATCACGTACTTCATGGTGCGATTTCACCAATGGAGGGTGTTGGACCGGAAGATATTAAAATTATGGAATTATTGAGCAGACTAAAAGATGATGTAGTTCAAGAAATAATTTTAGCAACCAATCCGAATATAGAGGGCGAAGCAACTGCTATGTATATTTCTAGGCTATTAAAATCGACGGGTATTAAAATTACTCGAATCGCACATGGTCTACCAGTAGGCGGAGACTTAGAATATGCAGATGAAGTTACACTTTCAAAAGCTCTGGAAGGTAGAAGAGAACTTTAGAAACTGATTAATGGAGAGAGACCATGGGTTTTTTTCGAAAAAAAGGTAAGATTCGTAAAGAATTTGATGAAAAGTTAGTTGATAGACTACATGACTACAAAGATATTTACTTAAGTCAGGTAGAGTTAATGGAAAGAAGTGTGGATCCACCAGATGATCTACTAATCCATATTAAACTTTACCAGGCTAAATACTTCTTCTTATTAAAAGAAGCAAAGGCTAGAAACGTTTTAATAACAAAAATGAAATAAGTAAAAGGGTTTATTGCTTAGGCAATAGACTCTTTTTTATTAATGTTTTTTGTCATTGAATAGTTCCTTTTCTCATACAATCTTAGTACAAGGTGTACAAGTTATATGAGGGGAGTTTTTTTTGTGAATAGTATTATTATGATTTCGGTTGTATTATTTGTAATTTTATTTCTATTATTAGTAGGTCTGCCAGTTAAAGCTTTAAAACTAATTAGTAGGTATGTACTAAGAGGTATAGTATGTGTCATGATCGTGTTTATATTAAACTATGCTTTAGCTTCTAATAATTTTCATATTCCGATTAATGCTGTTACTTGCACATTCTTAAGTGTATTAGGTGTACCAGGTATTGTAGCGTTAAGTGTAATCGGAATTTATATCGTATAAAAAATATAAAAAAAGTTGCTAAAAACTGTTGACCAATTATCGTGGGGATGTTATATTTATATACGTCGCTGATGGCGATAACAAAAAAAGAAAAAAACAACTGTTGACAGAAATTGTCGAAAGTGATAAACTGAATAAGTTGTTAAAAAACAAGATGATCTTTGAAAACTAAACAAAACATGAAGTAAACGTCAATTATTAGTTTTTTTGAGCAATACAAGATTTAAACTTAACTTTTATGGAGAGTTTGATCCTGGCTCAGGACGAACGCTGGCGGCGTGCCTAATACATGCAAGTCGAGCGGACTAATGGGAGCTTGCTCCCGTTAGTTAGCGGCGGACGGGTGAGTAACACGTGGGCAACCTACCTGTAAGACTGGGATAACTTCGGGAAACCGGAGCTAATACCGGATGACATTAAGGAACTCCTGTTCCTTAATTGAAAGATGGCTTTTAGCTATCACTTACAGATGGGCCCGCGGCGCATTAGCTAGTTGGTGAGGTAACGGCTCACCAAGGCGACGATGCGTAGCCGACCTGAGAGGGTGATCGGCCACACTGGGACTGAGACACGGCCCAGACTCCTACGGGAGGCAGCAGTAGGGAATCTTCCGCAATGGACGAAAGTCTGACGGAGCAACGCCGCGTGAGCGATGAAGGCCTTCGGGTCGTAAAGCTCTGTTGTTAGGGAAGAACAAGTGCTAGTTGAATAAGCTGGCACCTTGACGGTACCTAACCAGAAAGCCACGGCTAACTACGTGCCAGCAGCCGCGGTAATACGTAGGTGGCAAGCGTTGTCCGGAATTATTGGGCGTAAAGCGCGCGCAGGCGGTTTCTTAAGTCTGATGTGAAAGCCCCCGGCTCAACCGGGGAGGGTCATTGGAAACTGGGGAACTTGAGTGCAGAAGAGGAAAGTGGAATTCCAAGTGTAGCGGTGAAATGCGTAGAGATTTGGAGGAACACCAGTGGCGAAGGCGACTTTCTGGTCTGTAACTGACGCTGAGGCGCGAAAGCGTGGGGAGCAAACAGGATTAGATACCCTGGTAGTCCACGCCGTAAACGATGAGTGCTAAGTGTTAGAGGGTTTCCGCCCTTTAGTGCTGAAGTTAACGCATTAAGCACTCCGCCTGGGGAGTACGGTCGCAAGACTGAAACTCAAAGGAATTGACGGGGGCCCGCACAAGTGGTGGAGCATGTGGTTTAATTCGAAGCAACGCGAAGAACCTTACCAGGTCTTGACATCCTCTGACAACCCTAGAGATAGGGCTTTCCCTTCGGGGACAGAGTGACAGGTGGTGCATGGTTGTCGTCAGCTCGTGTCGTGAGATGTTGGGTTAAGTCCCGCAACGAGCGCAACCCTTGATCTTAGTTGCCAGCATTTAGTTGGGCACTCTAAAGTGACTGCCGGTGACAAACCGGAGGAAGGTGGGGATGACGTCAAATCATCATGCCCCTTATGACCTGGGCTACACACGTGCTACAATGGATAGTACAAAGGGTTGCAAGACCGCGAGGTGGAGCTAATCCCATAAAACTATTCTCAGTTCGGATTGTAGGCTGCAACTCGCCTACATGAAGCCGGAATCACTAGTAATCGCGGATCAGCATGCCGCGGTGAATACGTTCCCGGGCCTTGTACACACCGCCCGTCACACCACGAGAGTTTGTAACACCCGAAGTCGGTGGGGTAACCTTTTAGGGGCCAGCCGCCTAAGGTGGGACAGATGATTGGGGTGAAGTCGTAACAAGGTAGCCGTATCGGAAGGTGCGGCTGGATCACCTCCTTTCTATGGAGACATCATGAACCGATGGTTCATGTATGAAATGTTTCTTCATTGTTTTGTTTAGTTTTGAAGGATTATCCTTCTATTATAGATATGGGCCTATAGCTCAGCTGGTTAGAGCGCACGCCTGATAAGCGTGAGGTCGATGGTTCGAGTCCATTTAGGCCCACCATATCTTTTATAAAATAAATATGGGGCCTTAGCTCAGCTGGGAGAGCGCCTGCCTTGCACGCAGGAGGTCAGCGGTTCGATCCCGCTAGGCTCCACCATTTTTTTATTTTGTACCTTGAAAACTAGATAATGTCATTCATTAAACTGCGTAAGTTTAATTCAATTAGTTTTAAAATTAGTTAAGTTAGAAAGGGCGCACGGTGGATGCCTTGGCACTAGGAGTCGATGAAGGACGGGACTAACACCGATATGCTTCGGGGAGCTGTAAGTAAGCTTTGATCCGGAGATTTCCGAATGGGGGAACCCACTACTCGTAATGGAGTAGTATCTTTACCTGAATACATAGGGTACTGAGGACAGACCCAGGGAACTGAAACATCTAAGTACCTGGAGGAATAGAAAGCAATAGCGATTTCCCAAGTAGCGGCGAGCGAAAAGGAAGATAGCCCAAACCAAGAGGCTTGCCTTTTGGGGTTGTAGGACACTCTATACGGAGTTACAAAGGAACGGGGTAAATGAAGCGACCTGGAAAGGTCCGTCGAAGAAGGTAAAAACCCTGTAGTTGAAACCTCGTTCCCTCTTGAGTGGATCCTGAGTACGGCGGAACACGTGAAATTCCGTCGGAATCTGGGAGGACCATCTCCCAAGGCTAAATACTACCTAGTGACCGATAGTGAACCAGTACCGTGAGGGAAAGGTGAAAAGCACCCCGGAAGGGGAGTGAAAGAGAACCTGAAACCGTGTGCTTACAAATAGTCAGAGCTCGTTAACGAGTGATGGCGTGCCTTTTGTAGAATGAACCGGCGAGTTACGATCCCGTGCAAGGTTAAGTTGAAGAGACGGAGCCGCAGCGAAAGCGAGTCTGAATAGGGCGATTTAGTACGTGGTCGTAGACCCGAAACCGAGTGATCTACCCATGTCCAGGATGAAGTTCAGGTAACACTGAATGGAGGTCCGAACCCACGCACGTTGAAAAGTGCGGGGATGAGGTGTGGGTAGCGGAGAAATTCCAATCGAACTCGGAGATAGCTGGTTCTCCCCGAAATAGCTTTAGGGCTAGCCTTATGTGTTAGAGTCTTGGAGGTAGAGCACTGATTGGACTAGGGGCCCCCAACGGGTTACCGAATTTAGTCAAACTCCGAATGCCAATGACTTATCCATAGGAGTCAGACTACGAGTGATAAGATCCGTGGTCAAGAGGGAAACAGCCCAGACCGCCAGCTAAGGTCCCAAAGTATACGTTAAGTGGAAAAGGATGTGGAGTTGCTTAGACAACCAGGATGTTGGCTTAGAAGCAGCCACCATTTAAAGAGTGCGTAATAGCTCACTGGTCGAGTGACTCTGCGCCGAAAATGTAACGGGGCTAAACGTATCACCGAAGCTGCGGATTGATACCGTATGGTATCAGTGGTAGGGGAGCGTTCTAAGGGCGTTGAAGCTAGATCGTAAGGACTGGTGGAGCGCTTAGAAGTGAGAATGCCGGTATGAGTAGCGAAAGACGGGTGAGAATCCCGTCCACCGTATGCCTAAGGTTTCCTGGGGAAGGCTCGTCCTCCCAGGGTTAGTCAGGACCTAAGCCGAGGCCGACAGGCGTAGGCGATGGACAACAGGTTGATATTCCTGTACCACCTCATTTCCGTTTGAGCGATGGAGGGACGCAGAAAGATAGGGTAAGCGCGCTGCTGGATATGCGCGTCCAAGCAATTAGGCTGATGTGTAGGCAAATCCGCACATCATAAGGCTGAGTTGTGATGGCGAGGGAAATATAGTACCGAAGTTCCTGATTCTACGCTGCCAAGAAAAGCTTCTAGCGAGGAAATAGGTGCCTGTACCGCAAACCGACACAGGTAGGCGAGGAGAGAATCCTAAGGTGAGCGAGAGAACTATGGTTAAGGAACTCGGCAAAATGACCCCGTAACTTCGGGAGAAGGGGTGCTCTTTTGGGTGTATGCCCGGGAGAGCCGCAGTGAAAAGGCCCAAGCGACTGTTTAGCAAAAACACAGGTCTCTGCGAAGCCGCAAGGCGAAGTATAGGGGCTGACGCCTGCCCGGTGCTGGAAGGTTAAGAGGAGGGGTTATCCCTTACGGGAGAAGCTCTGAATTGAAGCCCCAGTAAACGGCGGCCGTAACTATAACGGTCCTAAGGTAGCGAAATTCCTTGTCGGGTAAGTTCCGACCCGCACGAAAGGCGTAACGATTTGGGCACTGTCTCAACCATAGACTCGGTGAAATTATAGTACCTGTGAAGATGCAGGTTACCCGCGACAGGACGGAAAGACCCCGTGGAGCTTTACTGCAGCTTGATATTGAATTTTGGTACAGCTTGTACAGGATAGGTAGGAGCCTGAGAAGCCGGAGCGCTAGCTTCGGTGGAGGCGTCGGTGGGATACTACCCTGGCTGTATTGAAATTCTAACCTAGAGCCGTGATCCGGCTCGGAGACAGTGTCAGGTGGGCAGTTTGACTGGGGCGGTCGCCTCCTAAAGAGTAACGGAGGCGCCCAAAGGTTCCCTCAGAATGGTTGGAAATCATTCGAAGAGTGTAAAGGCATAAGGGAGCTTGACTGCGAGACCTACAAGTCGAGCAGGGACGAAAGTCGGGCTTAGTGATCCGGTGGTTCCGCATGGAAGGGCCATCGCTCAACGGATAAAAGCTACCCCGGGGATAACAGGCTTATCTCCCCCAAGAGTCCACATCGACGGGGAGGTTTGGCACCTCGATGTCGGCTCATCGCATCCTGGGGCTGTAGTCGGTCCCAAGGGTTGGGCTGTTCGCCCATTAAAGCGGTACGCGAGCTGGGTTCAGAACGTCGTGAGACAGTTCGGTCCCTATCCGTCGTGGGCGCAGGAAATTTGAGAGGAGCTGTCCTTAGTACGAGAGGACCGGGATGGACACACCGCTGGTGTACCAGTTGTTCTGCCAAGAGCATGGCTGGGTAGCTATGTGTGGAAGGGATAAGTGCTGAAAGCATCTAAGCATGAAGCCCCCCTCAAGATGAGATTTCCCATAGCGTTAAGCTAGTAAGACCCCTGAGAGACGATCAGGTTGATAGGTCAGAGGTGGAAGCGTGGTGACACGTGGAGCTGACTGATACTAATCGGTCGAGGACTTAACTAACAAGTTTGATGATGACATTATCTAGTTTTGAGGGTACAAAAGTACAACTCAAATACAAATCAGGTGATTATTGCGAAGAGGTCACACCCGTTCCCATACCGAACACGGCAGTTAAGCTCTTCAGCGTCGATGGTAGTTGGGGGTTTCCCCCTGTGAGAGTAGAACGTCGCCTGGTAAAAAAAAGCATCAGCTATTTGGCTGATGCTTTTTTTTGTTTACAAATTAAAGTTAAATAATGTGAAACTTTACATTTCGATTTAACCAAAGCTAATTTAACCGCTTGTTCACTTAATCGTTTTGTTTAAGGGGATATTCTGTAAAGGTACGGGGTTACTCCATATAGCAGTAGGTGAGTACCAAGACTCAGGAAAAGTAACGAAGATAACGAACGTTTGGCCGGTAATTAAAGACTACAAACTAAACTAATTGTAGTCCTTTTTTAGTAGTTAAAAGGAGCAATCATAAGATCAAGTCAGGAAAGTAATATCACATTAGAAAAAAATTTAAAAATATAGAGCACAAAATTAGAACTATTTTCATATATTACAAAAAAATAGGCCCTAAATTGTATAAAAAGTTTTTAATATGCAAAACTAAATAATAAACGAAATTGTTTAATCAATCTCAAATTACATTGGAAAAACACTTAGAGGAGGAATAAAGGTGAATGGTTTATCAAAGTGTATAGTTTGTGAAGAGAAAAAGGAAAATGGCATTCATATTATTAAAGCATTTGTATGTGAAGAGTGTGAAAAGAAAATCGTAAAAACCGAAACAGATTCACCTATATATAATTCCTTCGTAGAGAAGTTAAGATGTATTAGTACAGTGAAAGAAGAAATTGCAAATTAGGGATAAGTATAAACGTGATAGACTAATAGTAGTCTAATAAGTTTTTGTAAGTTAAAATAAGATATATAGTGTAGGACCGATTCTATATACAGGTACCTCTGCCATAATTTATTACTGTTTGGTCTCCTCTTTAGTGACTGAACCTTTAAGTAATGGAGAGAACTTGTAAATACAATCGGTTTTTATATTGTCTAAATTAAAAATTCTATAAAAAATAGACTAGTAAGCGACATAGATAAATAACTTACATAAATTAAAGGAAGCGTTAATGATGAATGAAATGCCATTACTAAATGCACTGAAACAGTTCGTTAATAAAAAAACAATATCTCTACATGTTCCAGGTCATAAAAATGGAAAACACACTTTTATAAATGAATTAGGACTACCAAATATATTAAATTATGATGTGACAGAATTAAATGGCTTAGATGACTTACATTATCCTTCAGAGGTGATTAGTGAGGCTCAAGAAATGTTGGCTAGTGTATACAAAGCAGAAGAAAGTTTCTTTTTAGTAAATGGATCAACCGTGGGTAACCTCGCTGCAATTTTAGCGTTATGTGGCGAAAATGATGAAGTATTGGTACAACGCAATTGTCATAAGTCAATTTTTCATGGTCTTTTACTAGCTGGTGCTAAGCCGATATTCTTGCCATTAGATATCGACGAAGAGCTAGGACAGCCACTCGGGATAAACACTGAACAATCTTTGCATGTAATAAAAAATTATCCAAAGGCAAAAGCAATGATTTTAACGAATCCAAATTATTATGGAATGTCTCAGAATTTAAAAAGTATAATTGAGTTCGCACATAGTATGGAGATTCCAACGATCGTGGATGAGGCTCATGGAACACATTTTATAGTTGGGGAGCCTTTTCCTAATGACGCACTCTCTATGGGCGCCGATATTGTCATACAATCGGCGCATAAAACTTTACCCGCAATGACAATGGGGTCATATTTACATATAAAATCAAAACTTGTTTGTAAAGATAAAGTTAGAGAAATGCTGAGAATGTTACAAAGCAGCAGCCCATCTTATCCAATTATGGCTTCCTTAGATTACGCAAGAAGTTTTGTTGAAACATTTTCCTTAGATAAAGTAAAAATACTTCAAGAGAAAATTTCCTTATTTAAAGAAGAAGTAAATAACTTATCTAGTATCCGAATTGTAACTTCAAGTCATATAAACTATAGACAAGATATGTTAAAAGTAATCGTAAAAAGTAAAAAAGGCCATACCGGTAAACAATTACAGGCAATATTTGAAACGGAGGGTATCTATTCAGAGCTATCAGATTGGGGACATGTTCTGTTTATCCTTCCACTAGATGAAAGAATGAATTTTAATGATCTTATTCATCGTATAAAAAAAGCAACGGAATCGATGGTATATATTGAAAATAAACAACCTAAACTTAACGTACCTAATTTTACGAGTACAGTTTTACACAGTTACGCTGATTTAAAGAAAAAAAGGAAGTCGGTAAAAGATTTGGCAGATTCAGTAGGAGAAATCTCGGCGGAAAATATAGTTCCTTATCCACCAGGCGTTCCAATTTTACTAAAAGGTGAACTAGTTACTACTAAGCACGTTGATTATATTCATGATGTATATAAATATGGAATGACGATTCAAAATCTGATTGAAGATAAAAAATTACAAATAGAAGTATTGATTTAGGAGGAACACATTTGAAATCTTTATTCATTACATTTGAAGGACCAGAGGGTGCAGGGAAAACAACAATTATAAATATGATATCGGAGGAACTTCGTAAAAGAGGTGTAAATTTTATATCTACTCGTGAACCAGGTGGTATACGGATTGCTGAAAATATTAGAAATATTATATTAGACACAGAGAATACTGAAATGGACAAGCGTACGGAGGCATTACTTTATGCTGCAGCAAGAAGACAGCATTTGGCAGAGAAAGTCATCCCTGCATTGGCTGAAGGAAAAATCGTGTTATGTGATCGATTTGTAGACAGTTCGCTTGCCTATCAAGGTGTCGGTAGAGGAATCGGAATAGATGAAATTTATAATATTAATCAATTTGCAATAGATGGTTTAATGCCTGATTTGACAATTTACTTTGATTTAGATCCTAAAGTTGGATTAAATAGAGTTCACCAAGCAGATGAGAGAGAAATTAACCGATTGGATTTAGAAGAATTAGACTTTCATTTAAAAGTCCAAAGTGGATATGCTGAAATTATGAAGAGAGAACCATGGCGCTTTAAACGAATTGATGCGTCAAACCAGATCAATCAAGTGTTTAATGATACTTTAAAGGTTATTTTAGAAAAGATTGGAGAAATTTAATTTTTTGCAAAAATTGATTACATGAACAATAACATGACGGAACTGGTATAATAGATGAAAGGATACTTTCGGAACTTAACTGAAAATTTTTTGTATCAATTATAATAAAATTAGGTCATAAGCCAGGTTAAAAAAATTGATTAATTTATAGATATGAGTAGGTGTAAATATGAAAACATCTTGGGAGAAACTAAGCGAGCGTCAGCCAGTTGCTACAAAAATGTTAAAAAATGCAGTAATTAAAAACAGGGTAGCTCATGCTTACTTATTTGAAGGCCCAAGAGGAACAGGTAAACGCGAACTTGCATTATACTACACAAAAGTATTACTATGTGAGAATGTAAGTGGCGCTACACCTTGTGGAGCTTGTCGGAATTGTAAGCGTGTTGATTCTGGTAATCACCCAAATGTTTATCTAATTGAGCCCGAAGAAGCCTCTATTAAGAAACATCAAATTCAACAATTACAAGAAGAATTTTCTAAAACAGCTGTTGAATCGAATCGGAAAATTTATATAATCGACCATGCTGATCGAATGACGACAAATGCAGCTAATTCTTTATTGAAATTTTTAGAGGAGCCGGTCTCAATTACAACTGCATTTTTATTAACTGAACAAGTACAACAAATATTGCCAACAATACAATCACGCTGTCAATCAATCCATTTTAATCCATTACCAATAAAATACTTTGAAGAACATTTAGTTAATATCGAGCTCCAATCAAACTTAGTACCGCTATTGGCAAGATTAACAAATAGTGAGGCAGTCGCACTCCAAATTGCTGAAGAAGAATGGTTTGCACAAGCTAGAGATTTAGTGATAGAATTATATGAAGCATTATTAACGACAAAAAAAGATAGTCTTCTAGTCATACAACAAAATGTTTCTCGTCATTTTGATACGAAGGAACAGTTACAAATGATGCTTGATATGCTTGTATTAGCCTTTAAAGATATGTTATATATATATGCTGAGCAAGAGCAGAACGTTGTTTTTAAAAATGAAGAACCATTAATGAGACAAGCATTAAACCGTATTTCATTAGAGAAAATAACTACTTGTTTAGAAATTATTCTTTTTGCTAAAAAGCGGTTAACATCCAACGCAAATATGTTAATGGTTCTAGAGCAAATGATTATAGAGCTACAGGAGGGATTGTAGATTGTGTACGAAGTAGTCGGAGTACGTTTTAAAAAAGCTGGTAAAATCTATTATTTCGACCCAAATGGATTAGCAATCCCTAAAGATACTTTTGTCATCGTTGAGACGGTGAGAGGGATTGAATTTGGAAAAGTAGTGGTACCAAACAAAAAGGTCGGAGAAAATGACGTAGTCCTTCCATTAAAAAAAGTTATGCGATTAGCTGATGAGCATGATCGTATGATTGTTGAAGAGAATAAACAATCAGCTAAAGAGGCTTATGAAGTTTGTTCTAGTAAAGTTATGCAACATGAACTAGACATGAAATTAGTTGATGTCGAATATACGTTTGATCGAAATAAAGTCATCTTTTATTTTACAGCAGATGGTAGAATAGACTTTAGGGAATTAGTAAAGGATTTAGCTGCGGTATTCCGTACTCGAATTGAATTAAGACAAATAGGAGTACGTGATGAAGCTAAAATGCTTGGTGGGATTGGACCTTGTGGGAGAATGTTGTGTTGTTCAACGTTCTTAGGAGATTTTGAACCAGTGTCTATTAAAATGGCTAAAGATCAAAATCTTTCTCTTAACCCGGCGAAAATATCAGGACTTTGTGGCCGATTAATGTGCTGCTTAAAATATGAAAATGATGAGTATGAGGCCGCAAAAGAACAACTTCCAGACTTAGAGGATATTATTAAAACAGCTGAAGGTCCAGGAAGAGTAGTAGGATTGAACATCTTAGAACGAGTTATTCAGGTAGAATTGATTAAAAAAGAACGCGTTGTGGAGTATACCCTAGATGATTTAATTCACGAGGGAGTCGTGTCAATACAAACCACAGATTAAGAGGTGGTAAGATTGGACAAGAAGAATATATTCTTATCTCTTTCCAATATGGAAGAACAAATTCAAGATTTATCAACACAGCTTAGTGACTTAAAACAATATATTGCTGAGCTACTAGAAGAAAATCACTATACGAAAATTGAGAATGATCACTTGCGAGAAAGATTAGGTCTAAATAAACGTATAGAAGAGAAAGAGCAAATAAAAGACTCAAAGAAGAAAAAAGTACAAAAGGATAAGGATCTTGGGGAAGGCTATGATAATTTAGCAAGATTGTACCAAGAAGGTTTCCATATTTGTAATCTACATTATGGAAGCGTACGTCATGGCGAGGACTGTCTGTTTTGTTTATCCTTCTTTGATAAAAAGTAATGGTAGGCTATTCCGGAAGAAGCGAGCGATTACCTTTTTAATACCCAGCTTTTAAATAAACTGGTAAAAAAGGTAAAGTACGCGCACTTCCAATTGGAATAGCTTCTTTTTATGCAATGTTAGTTAATTGTTATACAATTAGGCAATGCTAAAAGATAATATTGGTGTGAATTTGAAAGGAACTAATTATGCTTAAAGGTGACGAACGATTAGATTACTTATTAACTGATGATATGAGGATTATTCAAAGCCCATCTGTTTTTTCATTTTCATTAGATGCAGTCCTTTTATCTAATTTTACATATGTCCCAATCCAAAAGGGTACGATTGTTGACTTATGCTCTGGTAATGGAGTGATTCCATTGATGCTACACCGCAGATCTAATGCAAATATAATTGGTGTAGAAATACAAGAGCGATTAGTTGATATGGCTAAAAGAAGCATTGAATATAACAAGTTAGCTGAAAAAATATCAATGATTCATGATGATTTAAAAAATGCACCAAACGAAATAGGTAGAGAATTTGTAGATGTTGTTACGTGTAATCCACCATACTTTCAAGATATTCCGACTTCTGAACAGAACATGAATGAGCATTATGCAATTGCAAGACATGAGATTAAAACGAATTTAGAGGAAGTAATTAATGCAAGTAAACAACTCTTGAAGCATGGTGGGAAATTGGCGATGGTTCATCGTCCAGGACGTATGTTGGATATTGTTACGACAATGCGTAAACATGGTATCGAGCCGAAAAGAATTCAGTTTGTCTATCCTAAAATGGGTAAAGAAGCCAATACACTTTTAATTGAAGGTATTAAAGGTGGTAAGGCAGACCTTAAAATTTTGCCTCCAATCTACGTTTACGAGGAAAATAACGAGTATACATCAGAGTTAAAGGAAATTCTATATGGAAGATCATAAACACTATTTATATGTGCTAGAATGTTCCGATGCAACTTTCTATGCAGGATATACAACAAATATTGAGCGTAGAGTAAAACAACACAACGATGGTAAGGGTGCAAAATATACTAGGGGGAGAACACCTGTAAATTGTATATTTTTTGAGGAATACCCGACAAAAAGAGAAGCGATGCAGGCTGAATATGCTTTTAAGCAATTATCAAGAGAGAACAAAGAAAAATATATGAGAGGAGGAACGAGCAATGATTAAAAGTCAAAAGAGTTTCTTAAATGAAGAATTAGGCTGTCTTTATTTAGTACCAACACCTATTGGCAACTTAGAAGATATGACGTTTAGAGCAGTACGAATACTAAAGGAAGTAGATTATATAGCAGCAGAGGATACTCGTAATACGAAAAAGCTTTGTAATCATTTCGAAATACCAACACCATTAGTGAGTTATCATGAGCATAATAAAGAAAAAGCAGGATTAAAACTTGTAGAAGACTTAAAACAAGGATTAAAAATTGGATTAGTAAGTGATGCAGGTATGCCGTGCATAAATGATCCAGGTTATGAGCTTGTAAAACTTTGTTTGGAAGAAGGTATTTCTGTCGTCCCATTACCTGGAGCAAATGCTGCCTTAACATCTTTAATATCATCTGGACTACCTACCGATTCATTTTTATACATAGGTTTCTTGTCTCGTCAAAAGAAAGATAAGAAGAAGCAATTGGAACCGTTAAAGGGGCAACGTAGTACAGTCATTTTGTACGAGTCTCCACATCGTTTAAAAGAAACACTACACGTTATTCTCGAAGTATTAGGTGACCGAAAAGTTGTACTTTGTAGAGAATTAACAAAGAAATTTGAAGAGTTTTTACGAGGGACAGTAAGTGAAGCAATAGACTGGGCAACGAATGAAGAAGTACGTGGAGAGTTTGTAGTTGTTTTAGAAGGGGCATCAGAAGAAGATGTGAAAAACAATGAGGAATGTTGGTGGCAAGAACTATCCATTAACCAGCATGTCGATTGGTACATAAATGAAAAAAATGAAAAAAGTAAAGATGCAATAAAACTTGTTGCGAAGGATCGTTCATTAAATAAAAGGGACGTCTACGCAGAATATCACGAGATTTAATCTAGTTTAAAAATGAAGTTAGGCTGTCTTACTTATTTGTAATTCTCTACTCATTTTTACTTGCTTTTAATTTAGAGAATGTAATTAAAATAAGCAGCCTCTTCGATTTAATTATTATTAGCTATAAATTGTTCTATCTCGAATTTTAGAAGCTCAGCGCCTTTTTTACTTAAAACAATTTTACCATCAGCAACCTCAAGATTATTTTGAGAAATTTCTCCCGTCATCATACAAGTCATATTTGGCTCATACTTTTTTAGGATAATTCGATCATCTTGAACAAATATTTCAAGTGTGTCTCTTTCAGTGATATTTAGTGTTCTTCTCAGTTCAATTGGAATTACTACACGGCCAAGCTCGTCTACCTTTCGGACAATTCCTGTAGATTTCATAATTAATCCTCCTATTATAAAGTTTTTATGAAAATAAATGTAATATGTAGTTCAAAAGAAAGAGCTACGTAATGCTACTATGCCAAAATGGGTTAATTAAAGAGAAAATGTATGTATAATTACGAGAAATAATAGAAATAGATGTTACTATTGTGTAAAATTTAACTTATAAAATTAGTATGAAGTTGTAATAGTAGATGGGTATATGCAGATAACTCATTTTTCATTTTATAATGAAATACAAAATCATGCGAATAATTTAGTGTCAATATTTAGAAATTTTTGAAGGAGGATTTTTGGTCAATGAGTAATAAAACTTTTTATATTACAACCCCAATATATTATCCGAGCGGAAAATTACATATAGGTCATGCTTATACGACTGTTGCTGGGGATGCAATGGCTAGATATAAAAGACTTAGAGGTTTTGATGTTTTTTATTTAACGGGTACAGATGAACACGGTCAAAAGATTCAACGTAAAGCTGAAGAATTAAATGTCACACCTCAAAAATACTTAGATGATATCGTTGTTGGTATCAAGGACTTATGGACGAAATTAGATATTTCATATGATGACTTTATCCGTACAACAGAAAACAGACATAAAGAAATTGTTGAAAAGATTTTCAAGCAATTACTTGATCAAGGTGATATTTATCTGGACGAATATGAAGGATGGTATTCCGTACCGGATGAAACGTTCTATACTGAAACACAAATTGTAGATCCTTTATATAATGAAGAAGGAAAAATTATTGGTGGAAAAAGTCCCGACAGCGGTCATCCAGTAGAATTAGTTAAAGAAGAGTCTTATTTCTTTAAAATGAGTAAATATGCCGACCGTTTATTGAAGTATTATGAGGAAAATCCAGAATTTATTCAACCTGAATCTAGAAAAAATGAAATGATAAATAATTTTATTAAACCAGGTTTAGAAGATTTAGCAGTCTCACGTACTTCATTCGATTGGGGTGTAAAAGTACCTGGTAATGCTAAGCACGTTATTTATGTATGGATTGATGCTTTATCTAATTATATTACAGCGTTAGGATATGGTTCAGATAATGAAGAGAACTATAAAAAATATTGGCCGGCAAATGTTCATTTAGTTGGTAAAGAAATTGTACGTTTCCATACAATCTATTGGCCAATCATGTTAATGGCATTAGACTTACCATTACCTAAAAAGGTCTTTGCCCACGGTTGGTTATTAATGAAAGACGGCAAAATGAGTAAGTCAAAGGGAAATGTTGTAGATCCAGTAGTTTTAATCGATCGATACGGCTTAGATGCTCTAAGATACTACTTATTACGTGAAGTACCTTTTGGATCAGACGGAATATTTACGCCTGAAGGATTCGTTGACCGTATTAATTTTGATTTAGCGAATGATTTAGGTAACTTATTAAATCGAACGATTGCAATGATCCAAAAATATTTTGATGGTAATATTCCTGCAGTTAATGGAACAGTAACGGATTTTGATGCAAATCTTCAACAGGTGGCAAAAAACACGAAAGAAACTGTAGAAGAAGCAATGGAAAATATGGAGTTTTCAGTTGCGTTAACAAATATTTGGCAGTTCGTTAGTCGTACAAATAAATATATTGATGAGACGCAACCGTGGGTACTTGCTAAAGACGAGAGCCGTGTACAAGAACTAGCTTCAGTAATGGCGCATCTAGCGGAATCTTTACGTCAAGTTGGGATTTTATTAAAACCTTTCTTAACTCAAACTCCAGCAAAAATTTTCAATCAATTAGGACTAGTTGATGAGAAAATTCTTTCATGGGATAGCTTGAATGAATTTGGAGCAATTCAAGAGGATACGAGAGTACAAAAAGGTGAACCAATTTTCCCAAGACTCGAGACAGAGGTTGAAGTTGCATATATTAAAGAACAAATGCAAGGCACTGTTAAACCAGTGGTAGAAGAGAAAGTGGAAGAAACTGTTCCTGAGATTACAATTGATGATTTCTTTAAAGTTCAATTAAAGGTAGCTGAAGTAAAAGAAGCAGGTGCAATAAAAGGAGCAAAAAAACTTCTAAAACTTCAATTAGATTTAGGGAATGAATCAAGACAAGTTGTTTCGGGTATAGCGGAATACTATAAACCAGAAGACTTAATCGGTAGAAAAGTGATCTGTGTGACGAATTTAAAGCCTGTTAAGCTTAGAGGGGAATTATCCGAAGGGATGATCCTAGCAGGAAGTATTGAAGGTAAGCTATCACTTGCAACAATCGATCAATCATTACCAAACGGTACGATTATTAAATAATGTTACTAGGAAAAGTATTTCGTGTAAAAACTAACATGAAATGCTTTTCTTTTTTTATTTGTTTTATTGGAATAATTGTTGTATTGTGCAGAAAATTGTAAAAATAACATAAGAATCACAAATATGATAATATTTTGTTGATTTATGGCAGGTGTTAACAAGTTATTGTTAGAAAATGTCATTATATGAAGAAAATATTACAGAATGATTACAATAGTAAACTAAAAAAATTATCAGAATTTAGTTTAAAAAGGTAAAAAGTCTTGATATAACATGGAATTAATTTAAAACATTTTAAAAAAACTATTAGAAACTGCTTAAATTTGACTGTTTCTTTTTGTAACGGAATTGTTAACTGTGCGTTAGGTAAGAAATTTTACGGTATGCTAGACTAAATCTCAGATGAGCAAAGGGGAAGTAAAAATGCTTTTTGATACACATGTACATTTAAATGCAGATCAATATAAAGAAGACCTTGAAGAAGTAATTAATAGAGCTTTAGAAGCAGGAGTTGTTCATCAAGTAGTTGTTGGTTTTGATCGACCGACAATTACGAAAGCAATGGAATTAATCGAGAAATACGATTTTCTTTATGCAGCGATTGGCTGGCATCCAGTTGATGCAATTGACGCAACTGAGGAAGATTTTGAATGGATTAAAGAATTATCAAAACATCCTAAAGTAGTAGCAATTGGTGAAACTGGATTAGATTACTACTGGGATAAGTCTCCAAAAGAAATCCAAAAAGAAGTATTTCGTAAACAAATTCAATTAGCAAAAGAATGCGGACTACCGATTGTCATTCACAATCGAGACGCAACAGAAGACATTGTAACTATATTAAAAGAAGAAAATGCATCAGAAGTAGGTGGCATTATGCACTGCTTCAGCGGAAGTGTGGAAACGGCAAAAGAATGTATTAAAATGAACTTCTATATTTCACTAGGAGGACCAGTTACATTTAAGAATGCAAAAAAACCAAAAGAAGTAGCGACAGAAATTCCGTTAGAAAATCTATTAATCGAAACGGATTGTCCATACTTAACACCACATCCGTATAGAGGAAAAAGAAATGAACCTAGCTATGTATCACTTGTTGCTGAAGAAATTGCACGTTTAAAAGATCTATCAGTTGAAGAAGTTCAAAAACGAACTTTTGAAAATGCGTGTAATATTTTTCAGATTAACAAATGATCTTATGAACTAGTACGAATAGATCATATTTGTCACAGTTCACGTATGAAGAGTTGAAGAATTTGTCGAAAGAAAACTCTTCTACTTCTAAATCTAGTAAACATACATTCAGTAGAGTAGAAGCACTAGTTAATAGGTTTGGAGCTAGTCAATCTTTTTTCTCAGGCAAAAAGGAGGAGTATAATCGTGATAGACGCGAATAGGTTACTTTCTAGACTTGGGAGTAGTAAAAAACTAGCAGTACAACTTGCAGGAGCTTTAGTTTTCACTGGATCAGTAGGTACAGGAGCATATGAGGGACTTAAAGAACAAGTAACTCTTGAGGTAGACGGGAAGGAACAGGTTATTCAAACACATGCAAATACTGTGGCTGAATTATTAAAAGAACAAAATATTAATATTACAAATGCAGATGAATTATATCCGTCAGCTAAAACGAAAATATCAGATGATATGGATATTACAGTTCATTTAGCGAAACCTGTTAAACTTACGATCGATGGGCAAGAAAAAGTCATTATGACAACTGCTCAAACGGTAAAGGAATTATTAAAAGAACAAAATATTAACATCAATCCTGATGATGTTATAATGCCTGCACTGTCGACACCATTAGAGGAAAACGGTAAAGTATCTTACGAAAAATCATTCCCAATGGTATTAAATGACGGAGGAGTTTCTAAAAAAGTATTTACAACTTCGACTACTGTCGCTGACTTTTTAGAAAAGCAGAACATTACTTTAAACGAATTTGACCGAGTTGAACCAGGTGCTGGCGAAATGATCAAACAAAATGATACAGTTCGAGTTATCCGTGTCGAAAAAGTCAACGATGTGGTGGAAGAGCCTGTAGATTTTAAAGTAAAAGAGCAAAAAGATTCTTCTATGCTTAAAAATGAATCTTCGGTCATTTCAGAAGGTGTAAAAGGACTTGTTAAACGTAACTTTGAACTGATCAAAGAAAATGGTAAAGTAGTTTCTAAAACACTAGTGGATGAAACTCTATTAAAAGAACCTGTTGATCGAGTAGTTGCAGTAGGAACTAAGTCTGTACCATCATCAAGTGCTTTAGTAAAATCTAGTACGTCTAAATCTAGTGCGCCTAAATCAAGTAGCAAAGTAAAAGAAATGTATGTTGAAGCAACTGCATATTCTCCTTATGATGCTGGAATGTCTGGTATAACAGCTATAGGTATTAATATCCGTAAAAATCCGAACAAGAAACTGATTGCAGTAGATCCAAAGGTTATTCCTTTAGGTTCTAAAGTTTGGGTTGAAGGGTATGGCGTTGCTATTGCTGGTGATACTGGTGGAGCAATTAAAGGCAAAAGAATTGATATTTTAATGCCTACAAAAGACGATTGCTTTGATTTTGGTCGTCGTACGGTAAAAATTCGTATTATTAGTTAATATTTTTTAAATAGATCGTTGTTTGAAAGAAAGTGGAAGGATAAGTCCTTCTGCTTTTTTTATACTACTTTTAAGAGAGTATGAAGTTTTATTATCCTTATGGTATGATTACATATACTTGTATTGGTTGGAGGAACAAATGAAAATTAAAGAAATTATTGTTGTTGAAGGTAAAGATGATACGGCGGCAATTAAAAGAGCTGTTGATGCAGATACAATTGAAACAAGTGGTTCTGCTATAAATAAGGATACTTTAAATTTAATAAAGCATGCTCAAAAGACTCGAGGCGTAATCGTATTTACAGATCCTGATTACCCTGGTCAACGTATTCGCTCGATAATTAAAGAGCATGTACCAGGATGCAAACATGCGTTTTTACCAAAGGAAGAAGCTGTTCGTTCAGGTAAAAAAGGATTAGGAATCGAGCATGCTACTAGAGAATCTATTCGAAATGCTTTAATTCATGTTAAGCAAGAATTTATCGAGGTCGAATCAGAAATTACAAAAGAAGATTTAATAGATGCCGGATTAATTGGACATCCCTCTTCAAGTAAAAGGCGAGATCAACTTGGTAAAATTCTTAATATAGGTTATACAAACGGTAAGCAACTAGAGAAAAGACTGCAAATGTTTCAAATATCAAAAGATGAATTTGGGCAAGCAGTAAAAAAAGTTTTAATGGAGGAAAAATAATGAAGGATATCGCGACACCTAGTCGAACGAAAGAAATATTAGCCAAGTACGATTTCTTCTTTAAAAAAAGTTATGGTCAAAATTTCTTAATTGATACAAATATACTAGAAAACATTGTAAGTTATGCAGATTTAACTGAAGAAAGTTGCGCAATTGAAATTGGACCGGGAATTGGGGCATTAACAGAGCAGATTGCTAAGCGTGCTAAGAAAGTATTAGCTTTTGAAATTGATAATAGACTAATCCCAATCTTAGAAGATACACTTTCCCCATATGATAATATACAAATTGTTAATGAAGATGTACTAAAGGCAGATGTTGAAAAAGCGATTAATGAGTATTTGCCTAATGAATCAGATATAATGGTAGTTGCAAATTTACCTTATTATGTAACAACACCAATTATCATGAAGCTATTAACAGAAGGTTTACCAATTAGAGGAATTGTTTGTATGCTACAAAAAGAAGTAGCTGACCGCATCGCCGCAAAGCCGGGGACAAAGGATTATGGTTCACTATCAATTGCAATACAGTTTTATACACATGCCTCAACGGTTATGACTGTACCTAGAACGGTCTTCATGCCACAACCAAATGTGGATTCCGCTGTTATCAAGCTAGTAAAACGTGAAGAACCAGCAGCAGAGGTAATTGATGAATCATTCTTTTTTGAAGTAGTTAGAGCGAGCTTTGCTCAAAGAAGAAAAACATTAAATAATAATTTATTAAATAATTTTTCTCAACTGAAAAAAGATAAGGCAATTCTTGAAGCTTGCCTTCAAGAGGCAGGTATTGAAGGAACGAGAAGAGGCGAAACTTTATCAATTCAAGAATTTGCAACATTAAGTAATAGTCTATATAAGCAAGTAAAATAATGAAAAGATGATTATAAGCTAATTTAACAACTAGTTTGTAATCATCTTTTTTATTTGATATTTTATTTTAGTTCTGATGCCCTACAAAAGTTCAATAAACCTTCTTTTCACCCTTTTTTTTGTCCATACATAATCTAAAAAAAGAGAGCGAACTCGTAGTGTACTTAAGCTTTTTTGGAGGGGAAGGCATGTGAATATTAATGTAGGAGATATAGTAGAAAGAGCATCTTATAAATATGACCTAGTTTTTCGAGTAGTGGAGGTAAAACAAATCGGGGATGAAGTCATTGCTGTCTTATATGGTGACGATTTTCGTTTAATTGCTGATGCGCCTTTATCCGACCTGCGAGTAATCATTGAATCAGAGTATCGAGAAAAAGGTAAAAGATCATCTGTTCAAATTGAGGAAAACTACAAACTATTTAAAAGAGAAGCTATGGAACAAAAAGAAAAAAGAAGATTTCAAGCAACAAATGGATTTAGAACAGATGTAAATCTTTTTCAAATACCAGGTCGGGTTCTACACATCGATGGGGATCCAATTTATTTAAAAAAATGTCTTGAAATGTATAATAAGATGGGTGTTCCCGTTGAAGGGATTTATTGTAAGGAAACAGAGTTACCAACGAAAATTGGTTATTATTTAGATCATTATCGCCCTGATATATTAGTTATAACTGGTCACGATGCATACACAAAAGCAAAAGGTGTCGTTACTGATTTAGATGCTTACAGACATTCAAGATATTTTGTCGATGCTGTAAAAGAGGCACGAAAAAAGGTTCCGTCTTTAGACCATCTTGTAATATTTGCTGGAGCATGTCAATCTCACTTTGAGGCGATTATACGTGCAGGAGCAAACTTTGCAAGTTCACCAACTAGGGTAAACATACATGCGTTAGATCCTGTTTATGTAGTTGGAAAGATAAGTTTCACTTCATTTATGGATCGTGTAAATGTATATGATGTGGTTCGTAATACAATTACAGGTGAAAAGGGACTAGGTGGAGTAGAAACAAAAGGAATTTTAAGAACAGGACTGCCTTTCCAATCGATGGAAGAGGAGTAAGGAAAAGATTTTCTACATTAACGAGAGAACTCGTATGTAGAAAATCTTTTTTTTCATACATAAATTTTCAGATTTTCACAAATAATAAACAGGTGTTGCAAAAAAATATTGACAGGTAGCCAGTAACGTTGGTATAATTTTATCTTTTTTGACTTAGTTTACATAAGATGGTATACTTGTCTTAGTGAGGTGGTATGAAATGGCAAAAAAATTATCTGAAATAAAGGATACTTTAGATAGTCATGTTGGACAACGACTTACATTAAAAGCAAATAGCGGACGTAGAAAGACTGTGGAACGTTCCGGTGTATTAGCAGAAACATATCCATCCATATTCGTAGTACAATTAGATCAAGAAGAGAACGCATTTGAACGCTTATCTTTTAGTTATGCTGATATCTTAACAGAAACAGTTGAATTGTTTTTCTGTGATGACCATACAAGTGGACTGATGGCGAATGGACAGTAGAATTTTCTACTGTCCCTTTTCTTTTTATAATTCATGAAATGAAACTGATTTACACATACTAACAATGTCGAAGTGGAAAAAGGGGGTTGCTTTTTTTGGGTAGAAGAAAAAGAGGTATAATGTCACAGAGCTTTAAAGAGGAACTTGCAAAAGATCTTGGTTTCTATGACGTCGTTCAAAAAGAAGGCTGGGGAGGCATTCGAGCGAAGGATGCCGGCAACATGGTTAAAAGGGCAATCGAATTAGCTGAGTTACAATTATCTAATAAGCAACAATAAACAATCTTCACTTCGACAAACGAATTTGTCTACACATCAAACCGAAGCATTTTGCTTCGGTTTTTGTGAATCTTCCATAAATAAAATAGAATGATTGGAGCTCACATTCATTGGGGTACATTTTTCTTATGAGTTAATTATGATACAATAGCAAAAAAGTAAGTGTTCATAAGAAGGTGAGAATAGTGAAATTAATGGTGAAGGCTCCCGCGAAAATAAATCTTTCATTAGATGTAGTAGGGAAAAGAAGCGACGGATATCATGATGTAAAAATGATCATGACAACGATCGATTTAGCTGATCGAATTGAATTAGAGCTTATTCAAGAAGATAAGATTGTCGTTACATCACATAATCGTTACGTACCAGATGATCAACGCAATTTAGCTTATCAAGCTGCAATGCTACTCAAAGAAATGTTCGGAGTTAAATTAGGAGCGCATATTTTTATAACAAAAAATATTCCTGTAGCTGCTGGTTTAGCTGGAGGTAGCTCAGATGCAGCGGCCGTACTGAGAGGTCTAAATAAGCTTTGGAATTTAAATTGTTCGTTGGATGAATTGGCGGTAATTGGTTCAAAAATCGGGTCGGATGTATCGTTTTGTGTTTATGGCGGAACTGCTATTGCTACAGGTCGTGGCGAAAAGATCGAACATATTGATACACCACCACCTTGTTGGGTTATTTTAGCGAAACCAACACAGGGCGTTTCAACAGCTACTGTTTATCAAAAGCTAAAATTAGATAATATTCAGCATCCTGATGTAGATCGTATGGTCGATGCCATATCGAATAAAAATTACGATGAAATTTGTCTATCTTTAGGAAACGTATTAGAAACTGTTACACTGCAACTACACCCTGAGGTTGCAATGATTAAAGATCAAATGAAACGCTTTGGTGCAGATGCCGTTTTAATGAGTGGAAGTGGTCCTACGGTGTTCGGATTAGTTCGCCATGATTCTAGGATGAATCGCGTTTATAACGGTCTAAAAGGTTTCTGCGATCAAGTATACGCCGTTCGGATGTTAGGTGAAAGGGAAAAACTTGATTAAATACGAATATTATTATAAAATTTTTATAAAATATTCGTGATTTGAGGTGCTGCATGAAAATTAGAAGAAGCTCTCGTCTTGTAGGTATGACACACTATTTGTTGCATCATCCACAACAATTAGTATCATTAACTTTTTTTGCTGATTTATATGCGTCTGCTAAATCATCTGTCAGTGAGGATTTAGGTATTATTAAGCAAACGTTCGAACAGCAAGGTATTGGGACACTATTGACTGTCCCAGGAGCAGCTGGTGGTGTAAAGTATATTCCTAGTATTAGCAATCAAGAAGTAAATACAGTAATTGAAGAATTATGTGATCTACTTCAAAAACCAGACCGAGTGTTGCCTGGTGGATACTTGTACATGACTGATATATTAAGCAATCCTAACTATGTTAATAGTGTAGGACGTATGTTTGCATCAATATTCAGTAATCAAAAAATAGATATCGTTATGACAATCGCAACAAAAGGAATTCCTTTAGCGTACGCAGTTGCAAATTTTTTAAATGTACCAGTTGTAATTGTTCGTCAAGATAACAAGGTTACAGAAGGATCAACAGTAAGTATTAACTACGTATCTGGATCAACAAAACGTATACAAACAATGTCATTGGCAAAAAGAAGCATCGAGGCAGGTTCAAATGTTTTAATTATCGATGATTTCATGAAAGCTGGTGGAACGGTTACTGGGATGAAAAATTTACTGAAGGAATTTCAGGCAAATGTTGCAGGAATTGGTGTATTAGTTGAAGCAGTAAATATTGAAGAAAGATTAGTTGAAGATTATATATCACTTGTAAAGTTATCTGAGGTAAATGAAAGAGAACAGCTTATTCGTGTCGAAAGAGGCAATTTCCAAGAAGAGTCATTTATTAAAACTGAAAACTGATAGTTGCTTATTGAATAAGCTACCTAAATTAGTGAAGAAGGGGAAGATACATAATGCAATTAATTCATACTGATCATGCACCAAAAGCAATTGGACCATATTCTCAAGCAATAATCGCTAATGGATTATTATACACTTCTGGTCAAATTCCATTAACTGCAGAGGGAAATCTTGTAGAAGGTGGAATTCAAGAACAAACAAAGCAAGTGTTTGCGAACCTTAAGGCTGTTCTAGAAGAAGCTGGTACAGACTTGTCAAAAGTTATTAAAACAACTGTATTTTTAAAAGACCTAACAATGTTCGTTGAATTTAATGGTATATACGAAGAATTTTTCAATGGACACAAGCCTGCAAGAAGCTGTGTGGAAGTTGCAAGACTACCTAAAGACGTGCTAGTTGAAATCGAGTGTATCGCAGTTGTATAAGCCAAAAACCTGAAACTTTTTCAGGTTTTTTTTATATTCGTTAAAATCCAATTAAAATATTCCGATAAATAAGTTGAGGACTTTAATTTAGTAAACATTTGTAAAAATTAAATAATTTAAATAAAAAATTTTCCAAAAAGAAGGAAATTATTGATAATTGTTGAAACTTACTAATTATGGTTTAAGTTGATAAAGGTGGTGAACAAGATGGAAGTGACAGACGTAAGACTACGCCGCGTAAATACGGAGGGTCGAATGAGAGCTATTGCATCGATTACATTAGATCATGAATTTGTTGTTCATGATATTCGCGTAATCGATGGTAATAACGGTTTATTTGTAGCAATGCCAAGTAAACGTACTCCGGATGGAGAGTTCCGTGATATCGCTCATCCGATTAACTCTTCAACTCGTAGCAAAATACAGGATTCTGTATTAGCTGAATATCACCGAGTAGGTGAGTTGGAAGAAGACTTTGAAGAAGCAGGTGCTTCTTAAAAATATGACCAAAAAGAACCCATTAATGTATAATGGGTTCTTTTTTTATGGTATAATAAAATGGATGTATTTTGTGGAAAAATATTAAAATTAGCATTTTGAGCTAACAGGTATAGGTATTTAGATTGATGGAGGATGACTATGTCAAGTAAATATGCGATTGTTCTAGCTGCAGGAAAAGGTACTAGAATGAAATCAAAATTATATAAAGTACTTCACCCTGTTTGTGGGAAACCTATGGTTCAACATGTTGTAGACCACGTAAAATCAGTAGGTGTACAAAATATTGTAACCGTTGTAGGTCACGGAGCGGAACTAGTTAAAACACAAATAGGTGATCATAGTGAATATGCTCTACAAGCTGAGCAATTAGGTACTGCACATGCTGTTATTCAAGCAGCGCCAATGTTAAAAGATAAAGAAGGCACTACTTTAGTAATTTGTGGTGACACACCTTTAATTTCACCAGAGACAATTCAAGCGTTATTCGACGAGCACGAAAGATTAAAGGCAAAAGCTACAATATTAACAGCCCATCTTGAGGATTCAACTGGTTATGGTAGAATAATTAGGGGCGAAAATGGGTCTGTATTGAAAATTGTTGAGCATAAGGATGCAAGTCCTGAAGAGCTAACAGTTCAAGAAATAAATACAGGTACATATTGCTTTGATAATAAAGCATTATTTGAAGCATTAAGCGAAGTAAATAATAATAACGCTCAAGGTGAGTATTACTTACCAGATGTTATAGAGATACTAAAAGCAAAGGGCGAAATAGTAGCTGCATATAAAACGGCAAATTTCGATGAAACATTAGGTGTAAATGATCGATATGCATTATCTATTGCAGAATCAATCATGCGCAAAAATATAAACAAAAAGCATATGTTGAACGGTGTAACGATTATTGATTCAGCTAGCACATATATCTCGGCAGATGCAAAAATTGGTTCTGATACAATTATTTACCCTGGCACAATGATCTATGGAAATAGTATAATTGGAACGGGTAGTACAATAGGCCCAAATACTGAAGTTATCGATAGTGAAATTGGTAATGATACAGTGGTTAAACAATCTGTTGTACATGAGAGTAAAATTGGTCATTCAACTACAGTGGGACCATTTGCTCACATTCGTCCGGCATCAACTTTAGGTGATGAAGTTCGAATTGGTAATTTTGTTGAAACTAAAAAAGTTACTTTTGGTAACGGAAGTAAAGCATCACATTTAAGCTATATTGGTGACGCGGAAATTGGTCAAGGTGTTAATCTTGGTTGTGGCTCAATCACTGTGAACTATGACGGTAAGAATAAGTTTAAAACAACGATAGAAGACAACGTCTTTGTTGGGTGTAATTCAAATTTAATTGCACCTGTAACGGTTAAAAAAGGTTCATATATTGCAGCAGGTTCAACGATTACTCATGAAGTTCCAGAAGATTCACTAGCAATTGCAAGAGCAAGACAAGTGAATAAAGAAGGTTACTATAAAAATTAATTATAGACAAAAGAAAAGAAAAAAAGCGGAGGGTACACGAAACATGCCTAATCATTATCCAGACAAGCATTTAAAAGTATTTACTCTAAACTCGAATCCTAAATTAGCAGAAGAAATTGCAAAGCACATTGGTGTAGAGCTTGGTAAATGTTCGGTTTCTCGTTTTAGCGATGGCGAAGTGCAAATTAACATAGAGGAAAGTATCCGTGGTTGTGATGTGTTTATCATTCAATCAACAAGTTTCCCTGTAAATGAAAGTATTATGGAATTATTAATTATGATTGATGCTTTAAAACGTGCATCAGCTAAAACAATTAACATCGTAATTCCTTATTATGGTTACGCTCGTCAAGATCGTAAAGCTCGTTCACGTGAGCCGATTACATCAAAATTAGTTGCAAATCTTCTTGAAACTGCGGGTTCAACTCGAGTGATTACACTTGATTTACATGCTCCACAAATTCAAGGATTCTTTGATATTCCGATTGATCACTTATTAGGTGTACCTATCCTTTCAGATTACTTTAGAAAAAAACAGCTTGAAGATATCGTAATTGTTTCTCCTGACCATGGTGGAGTAACAAGAGCTCGAAAAATGGCAGATCGCCTAAAAGCTCCGATTGCTATCATTGATAAACGTCGTCCAAAACCAAATGTTGCTGAAGTTATGAACATCATCGGTAATATTGATGGTAAAACGGCTATCTTAATTGATGATATTATTGATACAGCGGGTACAATTACACTTGCTGCTAATGCATTAGTAGAGCATGGTGCAAAAGAAGTATATGCATGTTGTACACATCCTGTATTGTCTGGACCGGCAATTGATCGTATCGAAAACTCTTGTATTAAAGAATTAGTTGTAACAAATTCAATTTGTCTTACTGAAGATAAAAAGACTGATAAACTTGTTGAATTATCAGTTGCTGGCCTATTAGGTGAAGCGATTATTCGTGTATATGAAGAGCAATCAGTAAGTACTTTATTTGATTAATATAAAAATTACATCTTTGCTTTAAAAATTATAAGAGGACGTAACCAGAAGTGGTTACGTCTTTTCGCAATATAACCAAGTGAGTTAGAATGGAGGATCATGAAATGAAGTTGTTTGTAGGATTAGGCAACCCAGGCAGAGAATATGAAAGAACGCGACATAATATCGGGTTCATTGCAATCGATGAATTAGCTCACCGATGGGGTTTATCGTTAACCCAACAAAAATTTAATGGAATTTATACTTCAGGAATTGTGGACGGAGAAAAAGTTTTCTTATTAAAACCTTTAACATATATGAACTTGTCAGGTGAATGTGTAAGACCATTCATGGATTACTTCAATATTGAAATAGAAGATCTTGTTGTCTTATATGATGAAATGGATATTCCAACAGGGAAGTTACGTTTACGTACAAAAGGAAGTGCCGGGGGGCATAATGGTATAAAGTCATTAATTCAGCACTTAGGAACTCAAGAATTCCAACGTATTCGAATTGGTGTTGATCGTCCGTCAAATGGAATGAGTGTCGTTAACCATGTATTATCAAACTTTTTTGAAGAAGAAATTGCAGAAGTAGTTGCTGGCGTAAAAAGAGCTGCAGATGCATGTGAATATTTTTTAAAGCATTCATTCGTGGATGTAATGAATCAATATAATAAAAAATAAAAAACAGGAATTTAAGCTTTCACATTGAATAAGTATAGTTAGTACAATCCATACTGTATATATGAATTTTTTTGTAGTATGGAGGAAGTAATGGAAGTATTAGATTGTCAGTGTCGGTATTGTAAAAAACAAATGGGTAGTATTGAAAAACAACAATTGTTACAAGTTTCATCTTCGTATTGTCATTCTTTCGAGGAAGAATTAAGCGATTTTGTAAATTTTATTCAATCTCCTAATCAAGTAATTTATATTGTGTGCGAGGATTGCGAAATGACTCTATCTGAGTTTCCACATTATCATGAATATAAGAATTTCATAAATTAAATTGCCTTTGGTTTATAACTGAGGCGTTTTTCTGTTTTTTTCTAGACTCTGTTAAGATTTAGTATGTTTAGCTATGAATGATACTTAAAATGATAAAGTTAAAAAAATTATAAATATAAACTTCAACTAAGATTAATGTTACTTAGATTGACTGTTAGGGGAGATTGACTTCGTGATTGGTTTAATTGAACAATTTAACCAGTATAAAGATATTAAGAAAGTAATAAGTGGCCTAAAAAATGGGCTAAGAGAACAATTGGTTACAAATTTAACGGGGTCTGCGAAAACGTTGCTTTCTGGAGCCGTTTTTAAAGAAACTGGGCAAACTCAGTTAATTGTGACAAATAATCTTCTTCAAGCTCAAAAAGTATCGGAAGACTTAAAATCGGTTGTTGGGGAAGATAAAGTTTTTTTATATCCTGCAAATGAATTGATTGCTTCAGAGATTGCAGTATCAAGTCCGGAGCTTAGATCACAAAGACTAATTGCGTTAAATAGTTTGATGTCAAAAAAACCGTCGATAGTCGTTACGCCTGTTTCTGGATTAATTGGCTATTTGCCATCTCCAGAGTTATGGTCTAACAACCAGATCAATTTTGAAATTGGTGAAGAAATCGACTTATCGAATTTGATTTCAAAGTTTGTTCAAATGGGCTATGAACGTGTTGGGATGGTTGAAAGTAAAGGGGAGTTTAGCGTACGCGGAGGAATTCTAGATATTTATCCGCTAACGTATGAAGACCCTATTCGAATTGAGCTCTTTGACACAGAAATCGACTCAATCCGTTCGTTTTCTCCTGATTCTCAAAGATCTATTACAAAATATGAGAGTGTCCATATTGGTCCGGCGACTGAAAGGATTATTTCAAAAACTGATTTGCAATTAGGCGTTCAACGAATCGAACAAGCATTCAAAACAACTCTATCAAAAATAAGTGATCAACAAGTAAAAGAGTTATTGGTTGAAAAGGTAACTTATGATCTTGAACAACTAAAACAAGGGCAATTGATTGATCAAATATACAAATATTTTGGTCTAATCTATGAAAACCAATTTAGTTTACTAGATTATGTTCCTATGGAAACTGTCGTTGTTATTGATGAGATTTCGAGGGTTCATGAAATTGTAGAGCAGCTTAAAAAGGATGAAGCAGAGTGGTATACATCCTTACTAGCTGAAGGAAATGCATTACATGGAGTAAGTTTTTCACATGACTTTTTTGATTTACTGCAATCAAGAAAGCGCCAACAAATTCACACGAGTCTTTTTCCAAGAAGAGTACCTCATACGCATCCTGAACAGGTAGTCTCAATTCAATGTAAATCGATGCAAGAGTTTCATGGACAAATGAATCTGTTGAAAAATGAATTAGATCGTTGGAAGAAAAATAAATATACCATTGTTATGCTCGGCGAAAGTGAAGAAAGAACAAGTAAAATTGAAAATATATTAGCAGATTATAAAATTGAGGGTAAAATTGTTTCTTCACTGGAACAAATAAAAAATGGTGAAGTATACATTATGAAAGGTGATCTCCGTTCTGGGTTCGAACTTCCTTTAGAAAAATTTGTTCTCATAACAGAGCGTGAGTTATTCACAAAAAAAGCTAAGAAGAAAAAAAGAGTCAATACAAAATTATCAAATGCAGAACGAATAAAAAATTACTCAGAATTAAAAGTTGGAGATTATGTTGTTCATGTAAATCATGGTATTGGTAAATTTTTAGGAATTGAAACACTAGAGATTAATGGAATTCATAAAGATTATTTACATATTCGATATCATGGTGATGATAAATTATTCGTACCGATTGAACAAATTGATCAAGTACAAAAGTATGTTGGATCTGAAGGTAAAGAGCCAAAGATTTATAAGCTTGGTGGGACTGATTGGAAAAAAGTTAAGAAGAAGGTTGAAGGTTCAGTTCAAGATATAGCTGATGACTTAATTAAGCTTTATGCAGAACGCGAAGCATCAAAAGGCTATGCATTTTCACCTGATGGACTCGAACAACAAGAATTTGAAGCTTCATTCCCTTATCAGGAAACTGACGATCAACTTAGATCAATTCAAGAAATTAAAAAGGATATGGAAAGAGAACGTCCAATGGATCGACTGCTTTGCGGTGATGTAGGATACGGAAAAACAGAAGTAGCTATTCGAGCGGCTTTTAAAGCAATTGTTGAAGGTAAGCAAGTTGCTATACTAGTTCCTACTACAATTTTGGCACAGCAGCATTTCGAAACATTAAGAGAGAGGTTTCAAGATCATCCAATTAATATCGGTCTGTTAAATCGTTTCCGAACTCGCAAGCAGCAGCTTGAAACGATGAAAGGCTTAAAAGAAGGTTCTGTCGATATAGTAGTTGGAACACATCGTCTATTATCAAAAGATATTGTATATAAAGATTTAGGACTTTTAATTATTGATGAAGAGCAAAGATTCGGTGTATCCCATAAAGAAAAAATAAAACAACTAAAAGCAAATATAGACGTTTTAACGTTAACAGCAACTCCAATACCTCGTACATTGCATATGTCGATGCTAGGAGTAAGAGATTTATCAGTTATTGAAACACCGCCAGAAAATCGTTTTCCAGTTCAGACATATGTAGTTGAATATAATGCTGCATTAGTGAGGGAAGCGATTGAAAGAGAGCTTGCTCGAGATGGACAAATTTATTTCTTATATAATCGAGTGGAAGATATTGAACGTATGGCTGAACAGATTTCAATGCTTGTACCAGATGCAAAAGTAGCTGTAGCTCATGGTCGAATGAATGAAGGGGAACTAGAATCAGTTATGTATGCCTTTTTAGATGGCCAATATGACGTATTAGTCAGCACGACGATTATCGAAACAGGTGTAGATATTCCAAATGTTAATACATTGATTGTATATGATGCAGATCGAATGGGGCTATCAACTCTTTATCAATTAAGAGGGCGCGTAGGACGTTCGAATAGAGTGGCATATGCTTACTTCACATATAAACAAGATAAAGTGTTGACTGAGGTTGCCGAGAAGCGTCTGCAAGCAATTAAAGAATTTACAGAACTAGGTTCAGGTTTCAAAATCGCTATGCGTGACTTATCAATACGAGGTGCAGGGAATTTACTAGGTGCACAACAGCACGGATTTATTGATTCGGTTGGTTTTGATTTATATTCTCAAATGTTAAAAGATGCAATTGAGCAGCGTAGAGGCGTTAAGAAAGAAGATACCATTTCAATTGAAATTGACATTGAAGTAGATGCTTATTTACCTGATACGTATATTCAAGATAGTAAGCAAAAAATTGAGATGTACAAGCAATTTAGACGTATTGAAACTTTTGAAGAATTAAATGATTTACAAGATGAATTAATGGATCGTTTTGGTGATTTCCCGCTAGAAGTTGGCTATCTATGTCAAGTTGCTCATATTAAACTTTTAGCTATTGCAGAGAAGATTGAACTGATTAAACAAGTTAAATCAGAAGTAAGTGTCTATTTTTCTGAAAAGGCAAGTGCTAATATCGATGGCGGGAAGTTGTTCCAACTATGTAACTCATTCGGTCGAGGTATTGGCTTAGGAATGGATGGATCAAAATTAAAAGTAACACTAGACGTTAAAGGAAAAAATCCAGCTGACTGGCTTACTACACTAGAAGGTTTAATTAATGGGTTAAAGAACGTTAAAAAAGAGAGCGTAAATGCTTAGGAACATAATCTGAATGGCTGCTTTAATATTGCGATAAAGTATTTATAAGTTACCAAAAAGTGCTTATAGTACTATATTTTTAGTAAAGGTGTTAAAAAATCTCACTTATTTTGTATAGAACTTTCGTTGTGTAGGATACTATCATTAATTAAGGGTGACCTTACCTCATTGTCACTCGGATATCTTTCATCAACGTAGACATGCAAGTAAGTGAGGAGGCGCTTTACAAGTATGAAAGCAACAGGTATTGTTCGTCGAATTGACGATTTAGGTCGAGTAGTAATACCAAAAGAAATTAGGAGAACTTTACGGATTCGTGAAGGTGACCCATTAGAAATATTTGTGGACCGAGATGGAGAAGTCATTTTAAAGAAATATTCACCAATTAGTGAATTAAGCGATTTTGCGAAGGAATACGCTGATGCACTTTACGACACACTTGGACATACTGTCATAATAAGTGACCGAGATTCTGTTGTAGCAGTTGCAGGGGCTTCCAAAAAAGAATACTTAAACAAAAACATTGGTGATATTATCGAGAAAACGATGGCAGAGCGTAACTCAAAAGTAGTTAGCGAACCTGGGGAAGCTTCATTTATCGAAAGTGTAATTGAAAAATATCAATCCTATGCAGTAGGAGCAGTCATCGCAAGTGGGGATCCAATTGGAGCTGTTGTTATCTTTTCAAAAGATAAAACTATTTCCGAAGTTGAAAAGAAAGCGATCGATACTGCTACTAATTTCTTAGCTAGACAAATGGAGCAATAATCATATATGAAGTAAACATGGACCAGTGAGGAATAATACCTTAACTGGTCTTTGTTTTTTGAGGCTATTAACGACAGGATACACCTTTAAACAAAACCACTACTTGCCAAATTTGGGAAAGGGAGGGTTTTTCTTTTGGCAACTCTTTACATAAGCCCTAATTATGTAATACATTAAAGGGTGAACCGTCTAACAAAGGAGTTGTTATCCTTTTGCAAAAAGCCAAGCAAAAAGCAGCCCTACAAGGGGCATTGTTCATAACGATAGCATCATTATTATCGAAAGTATTAAGTGCGTTTTATAAAATTCCGTATCAAAATATTGCCGGCGATTTAGGTTATTATATTTACCAACAGGTATATCCAGTCTACGCGATTGCTCTAGCTTTTTCTACATATGGCTTTCCATTAGTTTTATCGTCTTATGTTGCTGAAAGATTGGCGAAAAAAGATGACAAAGGGGCTAAAGAATTGGTTTATGCAACATTTATGATGTTGTTAGTCATTGGGTTGTTGTGTTTCTTTACTTTATACATAGGAAGTAATAGTATAGCAAAGTTTATGCGTGATGATCACCTAGCGATGTTAATCCGTGTTGTTAGTGTTGGCTTTTTATTTGTTCCAATAACTTCAGCATTTCGAGGATATTATCAAGGTTTAGGTGATATGGGACCTACTTCAGTTAGTCAGGTGATTGAGCAATTAATCCGAGTTATTACGATTTTAGTCTTATCTCTTTATTTAATGCAAACGACCGACAATCTTTATATTGTAGGTGCAGGGGCTGTTTCAGGTTCGATACTAGGTAGTATAGCAGCGATAATGTACTTCTTTTATTGGGTTTCTTTTCGTGGCTCTGGATTAACCATACCATCATTCGGTTTACTAAAAACCTATCGTTTAGAATTAAAAACAATTTTGTATCAAGGGATCTTACTAAGCTTAAGTAGCTTAGTACTTGTATTCATTCAGTTTATCGATTCACTCACTTTTTATCCGTTACTAGTACAATATGGATATCATGTTGAAGGTGCTAAGCTAGTAAAGGGTATATATGACCGTGGATTTCCGCTAATTCAATTAGGCTCTGTCATTGCTTCATCGTTTTCACTTGCTTTAATTCCGTACTTATCTAGTGAATTAGTTCGCAAAGAACATCTTTCTATTAATAATCGAATCTCAGGTGCCATTAGAGTAAGTATTGTAGTAGGTGCAGCAGCCACAATTGGTTTAATTTCAATTATTCATCCAACCAATATAATGCTTTATCGAAATGATTTAGGGACGGATGTCCTTGCTGTTTTATGTATATCGATTTTCTTTGCAGGTGTATCAATTACGACATCTTCAATCGCGCAAGGATTAGGTAAAAGTTTAATCCCGGCTTTAAATGTAATTGCTGGAGGATGTGTTAAATTTATTGGAAATGTTATTTTAATGGAGCAAATTGGATCAAAAGGAGCAGCTTATTCAACAGTATCTGCTTTAATTATTGTTACGATTTTGAACTTAGCTTATATATATAAATTGTCAAAAGTAACATTTTTTGACGTTCAGTTTATTGGAAAATTACTAGTATCTGTAGCCATTATGTATGGTTGTGTATATGGTTATGAGTACATTTTTGAAAAATATGCAATGTTTATTAATCCGCTCCGTTTAAGAATGTTAGTCGAGGCACTATCTTCAGCGGTTGTAGGTGCAATCGTATTTGCGGTTGTGTTAATAAAAATTAAGTTATTTACAGTAGAAGAGCTATGCTCAATCGTTAAAAGCAAAAAACTGCAGAAATGGCTTTCTTAAAAGAACAGGAGGATCAAAATGAACAAGATTACAGTTTTAGGTTTAGGAGCAGGTGACCTTAATCAGCTTCCGTTTGGTATTTATAAATTGTTACAAAAAACTGACAATCTTTATTTACGTACAAAAGACCACCCTGTTATAAGTGAATTAGAAACAGAAGGATTAACATTCCTGTCATTCGATGAAATATATGAAAAACATGATCGCTTTGAAGAGGTTTATCAAGAAATTGTTCAACTATTGGTGAAAGCCTCTGAAAATGCGGCAATTACATATGCTGTTCCAGGCCACCCACTTGTAGCGGAAAAAACTGTTCAGCTTTTAATAGAGCTTGCAGAAAAAGGCAATATTCAGCTAGATATCAAAGGTGGACAAAGCTTTCTAGATGCAATGTTTACTAGTTTGAAGATTGATCCAATCGAAGGCTTCCAGTTTGTTGATGCAACAGACTTAGAAGAGGAATCGATTACATTTAGACAGCATTTAATCATTTGCCAAGTTTACGATCAAATGACTGCCTCACATGCGAAATTAAAGCTAATGGAGCAGCTTCCCGATGATTATGAAGTCGTAATTGTTACAGCAGCAGGTAGTTCGCATGAAATAATAAGAAGAGTACCATTGTTTGAGTTGGATCGTGATACATCCATCAATAATTTGACAAGTGTTTATGTACCGCCAGTTAAAAATGAAGAGGATCTATATCATCAATTTGAAACACTTCGCTCAGTCATTGCAACCCTAAGAGGCCCTAATGGATGTCCATGGGATCAAAAGCAAACCCATGAATCGCTGAAGAAGTATTTATTAGAAGAGGCTTATGAGCTACTTGAAGCAATCGATGAAGAAGATGACGATCATATTATTGAAGAGCTTGGAGATGTATTACTTCAAGTCATGTTACACGCCCAAATCGGAGAAGATGAAGGTTACTTCTCAATCCAAGACGTAATTCAAGGATTAGTGAGTAAGTTAATCTATCGTCACCCGCATGTATTTTCAACAGTTCATGTGAATGATGAGGAAGACGTATTAAAAAATTGGCAAGAATTAAAACAAGCTGAAAAAGGACATGTAGTTGAGTCGGTTCTTTCAGGCATACCAAAGGATCTTTCAGGATTATTAAAAGCAGAGAAACTGCAAGGCAAAGCTGCGAAAGTAGGGTTTGACTGGAAGGAACTACCGCCAGTGGTAGATAAGGTTAAGGAAGAGTTAACCGAAGTTCTTGATGCCATCAAATTGAATGATCAATCTAAAATGGAAGCGGAACTTGGTGATTTGTTATTTAGTATTGTTAATTTAGCACGTTTTATTGATGTAAACCCTGAAGAGGCGATTTTAAAAACTAATATGAAATTTACAAATCGTTTTCAATATATTGAATCAAGACTTCGTGAAATAAATAAGACATTTTCTGATGTATCTCTTGATGAAATGGATGAGATATGGAATGAAGCTAAAAAATATGAATAATGTCTAATTGAATGAGAATTGAGGAGAATAAATTATGAGACTTGATAAATTTTTAAAAGTATCGAGAATTATTAAGCGTCGTACTCTTGCTAAAGAAGTAGCTGACCAAGGAAGAATAACGATTAACGGAACAGTTGCAAAAGCATCAACAGAAGTTAAAGTAAATGATGAATTAAAAATTCGTTTCGGACAGAAAATTGTTACAGCAAAAATTAATTTACTTAAAGAGACCGTTCGAAAAGAAGAAGCAGATTCAATGTATACGATCATAAGTGAGGAAAAACTGTCAGATAGCTTGTTCTAAAAAAGTTGTCCCTTCATATACTTGTACAAATAACACTGTATTAGGAATCGATTTACTAGAGGTACAGTTTATGTAAATGGAGGGACTAGTATGAATAATCCGTATGAGCTAAATGCCAAAAATACAAGCCAAATAATCGAGCAAGATTTATCGTTAAAAAGTAGAAGATATCTTGAAATTACTGGAGTTAAACAGGTTGAGAGCTTTGATAGTGAAGAGTTTCTATTAGAAACAGCTTTAGGTTTTTTGCATATTAAAGGTCATAATTTACAAATGAAAAACCTCGATGTAGAAAAAGGTCATGTAGCAATAAAGGGAAAGATTAATGAACTTTGTTATATTGACGAATACAATTCAGGGAAAGCTAAAGGAATCTTTAGCAAGCTATTTAAATGAGCTTAAACGTTCAGTTCTACTCAATGATAGCGATGGTTGGTATGGGTGCATATCTTGGTATGGCACTAGATACATACCATCGTTTTTTATATCGAGGTACTCGTAATCGATTGATTGTATTTGCAACTGATATTTTATTTTGGGTTTTTCAGGCTCTATTAGTTTTTTATGTATTATACTTAGTTAATGAAGGTGCACTCAGGTTTTATTTACTATTAGCCTTATTATGTGGTTATGCGGCATATCAAAGTCTTTTTCGAACGATTTATAAAAAATTATTAGAACTTGTTATTAAGCTGGTTATTAGCCTTTACCGCATTATTGTCAAGTTAATCGTAATATTTATTGTAAAACCTATAAAGTGGATTATTCAGGTAATAATCATTATTCTTTTGTTTATTTATGGACTCCTTATTCGACTAATCCGTTTAGTTTACAACGTTGTACTATCAATTCTTTTGTTTTTCGGCAGAGTATGTTGGTTTTTTGTGCCAAAACGAGTCAAAAACTATTTAATGCAATTTAAAGGAGTTTTCGGAAAATTCAAGAATATCTTCCTTACTACTATTAAAAAAGTAAAGAACCTTTTAGATAGGAGGAAGAAATAGGTGGAACATGCGAGAAAGTTGGATTTAACTAGACAAGTTCAAGATAAACAAAATATTACTTTAGTTGAGGAGCGTAGTGTTAAGCCTAGGAGAAGGAGTTTTAAAAAGTTTTTAGTGCGTATTTCATTATTCTGCTTTTTAACTGTCCCCCTATTTTTTTTATTACAGTCTCATTTAGAAACACAACAACATGTATATTCAACTAAAGTAAAACAATTGAAACTAGCAAAGGCTGATCTAAAGAAAACAAAGAGTTCTGTAGAAGATTCGAAGCGTATGATTGAACAATTAAACGATGATCAATATATTATTGAGTTAGCTAGAAAGAATTTATTTTTTTCTAAAAAGGGAGAAATAATTTTTCCAAATATCAAGTAATTATCGTTTCATTGACACTTGTTTTTATAATTTTATATAATATAGTAAATCCAGTTAAACATTTTTAAGGAGGAGCATTTTTTTTATGTCAATTGAGGTAGGCAGCAAAGTTAGTGGGAAAGTTACAGGAATTACAAATTTTGGTGCTTTTGTTGAGTTACCAGAAGGAGTAACTGGACTTGTTCACATTAGTGAAGTAGCTGACAACTATGTTAAAGATATTAATGAACATTTAAAAGTTGGCGATGAAGTAGAAGTAAAAGTAATCAATGTTGAAAAAGACGGTAAAATCGGCCTTTCAATTAAAAAAGCGAAAGAACGTCCACCAGTAAAAGAGGGAGAGCGTGAGCAAAGACCTCGTCAAAGCAGACCTTCATATGGAGGCGGCGGTGGTGGAAACCGTGGAAAAAATCAAAACCGTTCAGATCAACGTCCGGTTAAAGAAACATTTGATCAAAAAATGAGTAAATTTTTAAAAGACAGTGAAGATCGTCTAGCTTCATTAAAACGTAACACAGAATCTAAACGTGGTGGTCGTGGAGCTCGTCGAGGCTAATTTCCTACCTTGTCAGGACATAAATAGGTATATAGAACACGCACTCTTTGATGGGGTGCGTTTTTGTATGAAAAAATAATAAAATAACATTTAAAAAAACTGTTGACGATAAATTAGTACCATGATATTATAAACCTTGTCGTTTAAAGATAATGGCGGTGTAGCTCAGCTGGCTAGAGCGTACGGTTCATACCCGTGAGGTCGTGGGTTCGACTCCCTCCGCCGCTACCATTCCCTTTAACGGCCCGTTGGTCAAGTGGTTAAGACACCGCCCTTTCACGGCGGTAACACGGGTTCGAATCCCGTACGGGTCATACAAAAACGTTTAGTCTCTTTAAGAGAGGCTAGGCGTTTTTTTTTTGCCCTGAGAGTTGGTATATAAGACGTTGTTATGGTTGTAAATGTGGTAAGCTCTTCTTTAGAAAGCAATTCGTTTGTCTCCAGCTATAAAAAAGGCTCAATCGATCATAGCGATTTAAAGTAAAGTTTTAATGAAACGAGCGAGATTTTCGGGGTATCTCATATGACAGCAATTAGAAGGTTTGTCAGATTTCAAGGGAATAAATTGTCATCATGGGCATGAGCCTTTCATTTGAAGCTGTTGTTCATGAAGCGTTAGTGGAAACCAGTAAAAGGGTAAAGAAAATGAATCGAAGGATATTCTTAAAACGAAAGAAGCAATCGAATCGTTCTACTAAGAAGTAAAAGAAATTGATATTCCAAAATTTAACCGAGTAATAAAAACGTTATAAAACTGGCAAAATGAAGTATTCAATTGTTTTGCATATTACGAGTCAAATGGTTTCTTGAATAAATAACGAATCATACAAAAGTCATAAAAAGAAACGCTTTTGGATTTAAGTCCTTCAAGCGCTTTCGATCAAAGATAGTTCTAGCGCATCAGTATTAGATATTGGAAATTATATTGGATGAAGTGAATGGTCATCTCACCTAACATTTTACATAAACTTTTTTCTAGGAACATGTATCCATCCTCTTAATCCTATTCTTCATTCCAACTGTTCTCTCTTTATTCTGAATTTCGATTGACATAAAATTTAATAATTGCGTTTCTTTTACCCTATTAGAGAAATTATGCTGCAAGCTTTCCTCATATTTTGTAAAACAGTTGTACGTAGATGCTTTTTCCGTCGAAGAAAACTTTTTTTTGCCTTTGTCATTTTGACATATTCCTTCAATTGGACAAGTTAAAATATGTTCAATAAACCAAATCGGATGAGGTGGAAATATGACGAAACTACAAAGAGGATCTTCTAATTCTTCAGCAAGCTTGGTCCCTACGAATGGATTTCAATCAGTATTTCGGCAATCTTCTAAATCAATTAAATCCAAATTAGAGCGAGCATTCTTTGACTTTGGGCTACTAATCTTTTTAACGGGATTTTTATTAGGACGAGCGTTGATACTATCTCATATACTCCCGTTTGTATTACCGTTTTTTGCCTCAGTTTATATGATGAAGCGCGAGCGAACAGGAATAGCCTTTGTTGCTCTTATGATCGGTTCATTAACTGTGTCAGTTGAAACGGTTAGTTATGCATTCGCCACAATTATCCTATTTTTTATCCTTAATATATTCTTCGCTAGAGTTAAGAGACATTATATAGGTCTTGTACCTTTTCAAGTTTTTTTATCCGTATTTATTAGTCACCTATTAATTGCATATGCTTTTCAACAAGAAGTTCTGATGTATGATGTTTTGATGGCTTCAGTTGAAGCAGGGTTGAGTTTTATTTTAACGATGATCTTTTTCCAAAGTGTACCTTTACTTGCGGTTCCTAAAAGAAAACAGCTTTTAGGTGTTGAAGAAATCGTATGTTTAGTTATTCTTTTAGCTTCGGTTGTGACGGGGACAACTGATTGGTATATTCAAGATTTATCTATTCAGCATATCGTTACTAGATATATTGTCTTGCTATTTGCCTTTGTAGCGGGTGGAACGGTCGGTTGTACAGTAGGAGTTGTAACGGGTCTTATACTAAGTCTAGCCAGTGTTTCAAGTCTATATCAAATGAGTCTATTAGCATTCTCTGGCCTACTTGGTGGCCTTCTTAAAGAAGGAAAAAGATTAGGTGCGGCAGCCGGACTATTAATAGGGACATGCCTAATCAGCTTTTATGCTGAGAAACAGTCAGATATCATTTTTTCAATCATTGAATCTGTGATTGCGATTGTCTTATTCTTAATTACCCCATCATTCCTACTAAAACAATTGGCTAAACTAGTACCGGGAACAGAAGAACACTCTACAGATCAACAACAATACTTGCGTAAAATCAGAGATTTGACAGCTAATCGAATTACTCAATTTTCAAACGTGTTTGAAGCTTTATCTGCAAGTTTTTCACAGCCTAGTCAGTTTGCACAAATTGAAGACGAATTAACTGATGAAGAACTGTTCATTTGTAGTATTTCAAACAAGTGCTGTAATAGTTGTATGAAAAAGGACCATTGCTGGTCAAACAACGGAGACCGAACATATCAATACATGGAAAATATGATGCATTTAGTTGAAAAGGATCAGCTCATTAAAAATGGCCAATTTATGAGAGAGTGGGAAAAATATTGCCAACGTTCTTCAAAAATGGCAGATTTGATGAAGCAAGAGGTTTTCTACTTCCGTGCAAATCAAAGACTTAAAAAACAAGTGCAAGAAAGTAGAAGATTAGTGGCAGAGCAATTGCGCGGGGTTTCAAAAGTTATGGTCGATTTTGCAAAAGAAATTCAACGAGAAAAAGAAAACCATCAATTACAGGAAGATCAAATCTTACAGGCTTTATTAAACTTTGGAATTGACGTTAGCCAAGTAGAAATTTATAACTTAGAGCAAGGTAATATTGATATAGATATATTAATACCGTTTGAAAACGAGTATGGTGAATGCCAAAAGTTAATCGCGCCGATTCTATCAGATATTTTAAAAGAGACAATTGTTGTATTAAAAGAAGAGGCAGCTACAATACCAAATGGAGGTAATTACTTAGTTACTTTTGGATCAGATAAAGCCTTTGTTATTGAAACCGGGGTTGCAACTGCAGCTAAAGGTGGAGGCTTTATTTCAGGAGATGCATTTAAAATAATGGATGTAGGAGCAGGAAAGCATGCTATTGCAATTAGTGATGGAATGGGAAATGGAGAGCGAGCACATATTGAAAGTAATGAGACACTAAAACTACTTCAAAAAATATTAAACTCAGGTATTGAAGAAACAGTCGCTATTAAATCGATTAACTCGATTCTATCTTTACGTACTACTGAGGAAGTGTTTGCTACATTGGATTTAGCAATGGTTGATTTACACGATGCTTCAGCAAAGTTCTTAAAAATTGGTTCGTCGCCAAGTTTTGTGAAACGAGGCAAGCAAGTTATTAAGATTGAAGGGAGTAATTTGCCAATCGGGATTATTGATGAATTTGATGTAGAAGTAGTAAGTGAGCAATTAAAAGCTGGAGACTTATTAATTATGATGAGTGATGGTATTTTTGAAGGACCAAAACATGTTGAAAATTACGAAATGTGGATGAAACGTAAAATAAGTGAATTTGAAACAGATGATCCACAATCAGTAGCAGAGCTGTTACTGGAGGAAGTAATTCGTTCGAATACAGGTGATATTAATGATGATATGACGGTCGTGGTTGCGGTTGTTAAACGAAACTTGCCAGAATGGTCGTCTATCTCATCATATAGTGCGATGGCATAGTAAAATAAAATAAATAAAGGTTTATCCCCTCCCGTAATTGGACAAAATGGTAACAACTTTTACGCGGAGGGGATTTTCTATGTATAAAGGAAAGTTAAAACAAATTCTACTAATAACTGATGGATATTCTAACCATGGTGAAGATCCGTTAGCTGTTTCAAGCCTGGCACAAGAATATGGTATTACTGTAAATGTAATTGGAATATTAGATGAAAATGTACAAAGTGGCGACGGTTTAAAGGAAATCGAGGAGATTGCTAGAGCAGGTGGGGGAATTAGCCAAGTCGTTTATACAAAGCAACTTTCTCAAACAGTCCAAATGGTTACTAGAAAAGCGATGACACAAACAATTCAAGGATTTGTTAATAAAGAATTAAAGCAAATTTTAGGCAATAGCAATTCGATTGAATCACTCCCTCCTTCAAAGCGAGAAGAGGTATATGAGGTTGTAGAGGACATCGGTGAAACTGTAGGGTTAGAAGTTATTATTTTAGTAGATACGAGTGCTAGTATGAAAGACAAGCTAGAAACTGTTAAGGAATCATTATTTGATTTACAAATTAGTTTAAACTCAAGAACAGGAGAAAATGCCTACTCATTATTCATATTTCCTGGGAAACACGATGATGTAGACAAATTATTAGATTGGACACCTAAATTAGAAAAACTAAATACAATTTTTCCTAAGTTAACGATGGGTGGTATGACACCAACTGGTCCTGCTTTACGTGAGGCTTTAAACTATTTTAATGAACAAAACTACAATAGAGGTATTAATGGTGATGATGAACAATCAATTGAATGGGCAGATTAATTTAGCGCCTGGGACTCACATTACTGGAAAGTGGAATAAAAACAAATACGAAATTAAGAGTTTACTTGGAAATGGAGCAAATGGAACAGTTTATCTAGCTTCTGGAAAAACTGGAGATGTTGCTATTAAACTAAGTAAAGATTCTACTAATATCACGAATGAAGTAAATGTTTTAAAAAAAATCACACAGGTCCAGGATTCATTCCTTGGGCCTTCTTTTATCGATGTAGATGACTATATAAATCCAGGTACAAATGAATGCTACTATTACTATGTTATGGAATACGTAAATGGTGTAAGTTTACCAAAATTTATTGAAAGAAACGGAATGGAATGGAGTAGTATTTTTATCATACAAGTTTTATCATTGTTAGATAAATTGCACCATAAGGGCTATATTTTTGGAGATTTAAAAACAGACAATTTACTAGTTACGAAAGAGCCGAATAAAATCCAGTGGATCGATTTTGGAGGGGTTACTCAAATTGGCCGTGCTGTTAAAGAGTTTACGGAGTTCTTTGATCGTGGCTACTGGGGCTTAGGTTCTAGAAAAGCAGAAGTTTCCTATGACTTATTTGCTGTTACGATGATTTTTATCCACTTGCATTGTAAAAAGCAATTTTTAAAAAATGGACTAGGTATAAAACAATTGGAACAAGTAATTAGTCAAACGCAAACCCTTATTCCATATAAAGAGTTTCTAATGAAAGGTTTAAAAGGTGAGTATGTTAGTGCAAATGCCATGAAACAGGCTCTATTAATGTATGAGCAATTGATAAATGCTACAAAAAAGAAGAAGAGTAAAAAGGTTCAAACTACTACAGCACAAACAAATTCAATGAATCAAACAAGGCAATCAAAAAAGCAAAATCAGACAGCTAATCAAACATCACAATCAAACAAACATAGTCAGCCAGCAAATCAATCTAGAAATTCAACTAGTCAGAATCAAAAATCTAATCAATCGACACAGACAAGATCAAGGAACAATGTCCAAGTAAAGCAAAAGAAGAAAAGGATTCATTGGTTCGAAACATCGACCATTCTCATATTAATGGGCTTGGCTTATGCATTATATTTTTATTATCAAATGTAAATTATAGTACTCCAATAGTGTGAATGGTAACATATATATATGAATTTTACTTTCATTTAGGAGTATAGATAAATGGTAATTAATCAATTAAAGGAATTTCTAAAACAAAACAATATTATTAGAAATAGTGTAATTGTGATCGGTGTTTCTGGAGGTCCAGATTCAATGGCGTTAGCTCACTCTTTATTATCAATTAGAGAAGACTATGGGTTTTCGATTATAATCGCACATGTAGACCATATGTTTAGAGGACAAGAATCTCTAGATGATTTGGAATATGTTAAGAACTGGTGCCTCCAAAATAACGTTAAATTTGAAGGTAGAAGTATAAACGTAAATCAATATATCGATGAAACGGGATTAAGTGGTCAATTGGCGGCAAGGGAATGTCGATATCGTTTTTTTGATGAAACGATGAAGAAATACGAAGCGAACTATTTAGCGTTAGGTCATCATGGAGAAGACCAAGTTGAAACGATTTTGATGAGGTTAACAAGAGGTAGTTCGCAGATCGGTTACGCTGGGATTAGGGAAAAGAGATCTTTTAGTACGGGCGAAATTATTCGTCCATTTTTAGATTTAAGAAAACAAGCATTAACTACATATTGTCTCGAACAAGGTATTATTCCTCGAAAAGATCCAAGTAATGATAAAGATGCATACACAAGAAATCGATTTAGACATCATATTCTACCTTTTATTTTTGAAGAAAATCCAACTGCACACAAAAGATTCCAGCAGTTTAGCAGACAGCAATTAGAAGATGAACTATATTTAATGGAATTAACTGAAGACGCAATGAATACAGTTATTAAAAATAAAGAAAAGCAAGCAGTCACTATTGATGTTAAACAGTTTTTAAATATGCCTATATCTTTACAAAGGAGATGTATTCAACTAATATTAGAATATGTCTACCTATATATCCCTAAAGGCTTGACACAAGGGCATCTTAATTCAATTCTGACTTTATTACGAAATGAAAAATCCACGTGGGAGCAGCATTTACCTGAAGGACTTTTTGTCACACGCTCATATAATGAATGCACGTTTACATTCGAACAATTGAATGTGAAGGATTATACTATTTCTATTAATGGGCCTGGTGTTTACGAACTACCAAATGGTTTTTCAATAAAAGTTGAATTAAAAAGTTATGAACCAAAAAAAGACACGTTTATTTGTTCTATCAAGGATGTTTCTTTTCCACTCATTGTACGGAATCGAAAGAATGGTGATCGAATGTCATTAAAGGGTATGAATGGGTCAAAAAAGTTAAAAGATATATTTATTGATGAAAAAATGAAACAATCATTACGTGATGAATGGCCAATAATTACGGATAGTCAAAATAATATATTATGGGTACCTTTCGTAAAGAAATCTGCATTTGAAAGAAATTTTTCGACAGATGAGTCACTCATTGCAATACAGGTGGTTTCTAAGAGTTTCTAGGAGGAAAAAATGAAACAAGACATTCAAGAAGTATTAGTAAGTGAAGAGGCAATACAACAAAAAGTAGTAGAATTAGGTGCAGTACTAACTGAAGAGTACAAAGACCGTTTTCCACTAGTAGTGGGTGTTTTAAAGGGAGCTCTTCCGTTCATGTCTGATCTTATCAAGCATATTGATACATATATCGAAATTGATTTTATGGATGTTTCTAGTTACGGACATAGCACAGTTTCTTCTGGTGAAGTAAAAATTGTAAAAGATTTAAATACTTCTGTAGAAGGAAGAGATGTAATCATTCTAGAAGATATTATTGATAGTGGTCTAACTTTAAATTATTTAGTTGAACTATTTAAACATCGCAAAGCTAATTCGGTTAAAATCGTTACTTTATTAGATAAGCCAAGCGGACGTAAAGCAAATATTGAGGCTGATTTAGTTGGTTTCGAAGTACCAGATGCTTTCGTAGTAGGATATGGTTTAGATTATATTGAGCGTTATCGAAATCTGCCGTATGTTGGCGTTTTAAAGCCTGAAGTTTACACGAAATAAGTCAAGTTTTATTCGTTTGTTTACATGGTATAACTATGCTACTATATAAAGTAATTAAATTGAAAGAGAGGAGGTTTGGAATTGAATCGAATTTTCCGTAATACAGTCTTTTACATATTAATCTTCTTAGTTGTGATTGGTGTTGTTACATATTTTAATGGGCCAGAATCTCAAGTTAAGAAAGTAAGTTACGATACATTTTATACTAAGTTACAAAAAGGAGATGTTAGCAGTTTAACATCTATCCAACCTAAAAATGGAGTGTACATAGTAAGAGGTCACTTTACAGATGTAAAAAAAGGCGAATCTTTCCAAACTCAAGTACCAATTAGTGACGAAACGACAAAAATAGTTAACAAAGCAGTTGCTGACTATAAAATAAAGGCTAATTGGAATCCAGCTGAAACAACAAGTGCGTGGGTGCAAATCTTCACTTCACTTATTCCATTTGTTATTATTTTCATTCTGTTCTTCTTCTTAATGAATCAGGCACAAGGTGGCGGAAGCCGTGTTATGAACTTTGGGAAGAGCAAAGCTAGACTTTATAATGACGAGAAAAAGAAAGTGCGATTTAAAGATGTTGCAGGTGCAGATGAAGAGAAGCAAGAACTTGTTGAAGTAGTAGAGTTCTTGAAGGATCCTCGTAAATTTTCTGAATTAGGTGCAAGAATTCCTAAAGGGGTACTATTAGTAGGACCTCCTGGAACAGGTAAAACATTATTAGCAAGAGCTGTTGCAGGAGAAGCTGGAGTTCCATTCTTCTCAATCAGTGGTTCTGATTTCGTTGAGATGTTTGTAGGGGTCGGTGCTTCTCGTGTTCGTGATTTATTTGAAAATGCGAAGAAAAACGCTCCTTGTATCATATTTATAGATGAAATTGATGCTGTAGGTCGTCAACGTGGTGCTGGATTAGGTGGAGGTCACGATGAGCGTGAACAAACATTAAACCAGTTACTTGTTGAAATGGATGGCTTCGGTGCTAACGAAGGTATCATCATCATCGCTGCAACAAACCGTGCTGATGTTCTAGACCCAGCGTTATTACGACCAGGTCGATTTGACAGACAGATTACGGTAGATCGTCCTGATGTAGTAGGACGTGAAGCAGTATTAAAAGTTCATTCAAGAAATAAACCATTATCACCAGAGGTAGACTTAAAAGCGATTGCTCAAAGAACTCCTGGTTTCTCTGGTGCTGATTTAGAGAATTTATTAAACGAAGCGGCATTAGTTGCGGCTCGACGTGATAAAAAGAAAATCGATATGCTTGATATTGACGAAGCAACTGACCGTGTAATTGCGGGTCCTGCTAAGAAGAATAAAGTTATATCTGAAAAAGAACGAAAAATTGTTGCGTTCCATGAAGCTGGACACACGGTTATTGGCCAAGTGTTAGATGAGGCTGAAATGGTTCATAAAGTAACAATTGTACCTCGTGGTCAAGCTGGTGGTTATGCAGTAATGCTTCCAAAAGAAGATCGTTACTTTATGACAAAACCGGAATTACTTGATAAAATTACAGGTCTACTTGGTGGACGTGTTGCTGAAGAAGTGGTATTTGGTGAAGTAAGTACAGGAGCTCATAATGACTTCCAACGTGCAACAGGTATTGCTCGTCGTATGGTTACTGAGTTCGGTATGAGCGATAAACTAGGTCCATTACAGTTTGGTCAATCTCAAGGAGGAAATGTATTCCTTGGTAGAGACTTTAATAATGAACAAAATTATAGTGATAAAATTGCTTATGAGATCGATGTAGAGATCCAAACAATCATTAAAGAGTGTTATGCAAAAGCAACTGATATTATTAAGACGCATCGCGATAAATTAGACTTGCTTGCTAACACATTATTAGAAGTTGAAACTTTAGATGCAAAAGGCATTAAGAGTCTTTGGGAACAAGGCACTCTTCCTACATCTCCAACTTCAAAAGATGAGGTTAAAGTCAACATATCTAAAAAGAATGATGAGCCAACTGAGCCTAAAATCACAGAATAAAAATTAAGAGTGTCTTTCTAGACACTCTTTCTTTTGTTTATTGGTGAAAAATAGGATCTTGTCTATTGAGGAAATCAGTTCATCGAAGTGTTTTAGTGCATCAATGTGTACCTATATGCACGGCAGAAAGCATCTATTTTTAAACTACTATCAACTTATGTTATCATTACTTTTAAAGTGGTTAAAAAATGTAATTGAGACAAAAAATATAAAATAAATGTTTTATTTTTGAAATGGAGAGACGGTGGATTATATGTTATTTGTAATCGATGTAGGAAATACAAATACTGTTTTAGGTGTTTACCAAGAAGATGAGTTAATACATCATTGGAGAATTGAGACGAATCGTTATAAGACGGAAGATGAGTATGGTATGGTCATTGGTTCATTACTTGAATATGCGGGTATTGGATTTGATGAATTTCATGCGGTTATTATTTCTTCAGTCGTCCCACCGATTATGTTCTCATTGGAAAGAATGGCAACAAAATACTTTAAACAAAAGCCACTAATCGTAGGTCCTGGTATAAAAACAGGTTTAAACATAAAATATGATAATCCGAAAGAAGTGGGTGCGGACCGAATTGTTAATGCGGTTGCAGGAATTGCACAATACGGAAGCCCGCTGATTATTGTAGATTTTGGAACGGCTACTACATATTGTTATATAGATGAAAATAAAAATTACATCGGTGGAGCAATTGCACCAGGTATCAACATTTCAACAGAGGCTCTATATACAAAGGCTTCAAAACTGCCTCGTATAGAGCTTTCAAGACCTTCAAATATTGTCGGCCGCACAACTGTAGAAGCAATGCAGGTTGGAATCCTATATGGTTATGTAGGTCAAGTTGAAGGGATTGTAAAACGAATGAAAGCTCAAGCGAAAGTAGAACCTACTGTTATAGCAACAGGTGGACTTGCAGCATTAATATCTAAGGAATCAGATATTATTGATGTCATGGATCCATATTTAACCTTAAAAGGTCTACATTTAATTTATAAACGAAATTCATAAAAAGGGGTACAATATGAAAGATTATTTAGTAAAAGCATTAGCTTTTAACGGTGAAGTCCGTGCATACAGCGTTAGATCAACAAATATTGTAAAAGAAGCACAAGAACGTCATGATACTTGGTCAAATGCTTCTGCTGCATTAGGCCGTACACTAACTGCTGCTACGATGATGGGTGCTATGTTAAAAGGCGATGAAAAATTAACTTTAAAAGTTGAAGGTAATGGCCCAATTGGTCATATTTTAGTCGATAGTAATGCCAAAGGTGAAGTGCGAGGATATGTACAAAATCCGCATGTACAAACTGAACTTAATAAGCATGGAAAAATTGATGTAGCTAGAGCTGTTGGTACTGTAGGTACAATCTCAGTCGTTAAAGATATTGGTATGAGAGAACCTTTCACAGGTTCAGTACCTATTGTTTCAGGTGAACTTGGAGAAGACTTTACTTACTATTTTGCTGTATCTGAGCAAACTCCTTCATCTGTAGGTGTTGGTGTATTAGTAAACCCGGATCATTCAATCTTAGCAAGTGGTGGATTTATTATTCAAATTTTACCTGGTGCAAGTGAAGAATGTATCACTCAAATTGAAAATCGTTTAAAAACGATTAAACCAGTTTCTAAACTGATTGAGGAAGGCCTAACTCCAGAAGAAATTTTATATGAAGTGTTAGGAAAAGAAGAAGTGAAAGTTTTAGAAACGATGGATGTAAAGTTCCAATGTCAATGCTCAAGAGAGAGAATTGAGGGTGCTCTTTTAAGTATTGGTAAACAAGAATTACAATTAATATTAGAAGAGGATGGAGAAGCAGAAGTAACATGTCATTTCTGTAATCAACCTTATCATTATTCAGAAGAACAATTAAAAGAACTAATTAACAAATTGTAGGTGAAAGTTGAAGGAATTTGTCGAGCTTTCTTTTCATAATTTATTATGAATTTCATACAAGTTATGTATAAGAGAAAGTAATTGACAGATTCTTTTGTTTTTTACATAATGTATATTAAACAGGTCAATATACTAGGGATTAGGAGTGGATGGAATGAAAGTTGCAAATTCAGTTTATGAATTAATCGGAAGAACTCCAATTGTAAAACTTAACAGATTAGTAGATGAGGACAGCGCGGAAGTATACTTAAAACTAGAATTTATGAATCCTGGTAGCAGTGTCAAAGATCGTATTGCTCTTGCGATGATTGAGGATTCAGAGAAAAAAGGTTTAATAAAACCAGGTGATACAATTATTGAACCAACTAGTGGAAATACTGGTATTGGATTAGCGATGGTAGCAGCGGCTAAAGGCTATAAATCGATTCTGGTAATGCCAGAAACAATGAGTATTGAGAGACGAAACTTATTACGTGCCTATGGCGCAGAATTAGTTCTAACTCCAGGCCCTGAAGGAATGGGAGGAGCAATTCGTAAAGCAGATGAATTAGCAAAGGAAAATGGTTATTTCGTTCCACAACAGTTTAATAATCTTGCAAATCCTGAAGTCCACCGTTTAACAACTGGTCCTGAAATTGTTGAACAAATGGGAGACCAACTTGATGCATTTATTTCAGGAGTTGGTACAGGAGGAACAATCTCTGGTGCGGGAGCTGTTTTAAAAGAAGCTTACCCTGGAATTAGTATTGTTGCAGTTGAACCTGAAGACTCTCCTGTTTTATCAGGTGGTAAACCAGGTCCGCATAAAATTCAAGGTATTGGAGCAGGTTTTATACCTGAAACATTAAACACGGATATTTATGATGAAATCGTTCAAATCAAAAATGATGATGCAATGGAAACAGCTAGAAAAGTAGCAAAAGAAGAAGGTATACTTGTTGGTATTTCTTCTGGAGCTGCAATTAGTGCTGCATTACAAGTTGCAAAAAAACTTGGAAAAGGTAAAAAAGTACTTGCGATTATTCCAAGTAATGGAGAACGTTATTTAAGTACAGCATTATACCAATTTGAGTAATTTTAAAATCCCTTTGCAATCTGCAAAGGGGTTTTTTGTATTTCCATAAAATGCTTTGATGTATACTTCTTACTTTTTGTGTAAAATGAAAAAAGAAGTGCTATCAGAGGGGGATATTCACGTGAATTATGAAATCTTTTCAAAAGTTATCAATTATACTACACCTTTTTTTAAATACTTTGTAGAAACGGCAAAAGAGAAAAAGAATGCTGTACTTCTTGAAAGTGGTCGTGACGGTAGGTATTCAATTATGGCATCTAATCCTGTTGCGAAGTTATATGGGAAAGGTAATAAATTAACGGTCGAAGTTAGCTCGGGGAAAGTGGAGTATGAAGGAAATCCAATTGATTTAGCAAAAGAATATCTTTCTAAATACACTGCAAAAAAAAGAAATGACCTTCCACCATTTCAAGGTGGAGCAATTGGTTATTTCACATATGACTGTAACCATTATATTGAAGACTTACCATCAATGGCTGAGGATGTCTACAATATTCCAGATGTTTATTTATTAATTTTCCATGAAGTTGTTATTTATGACCATGAAGAAAATCAATTATATTTTATCGTTGTCGATGAAGTGAATAATGCTGTTAAGGCACAAGAACAACTAAACTCTTTAGAAGAATTCTTCATTAGTGAAATAGAACAAATCGATTTATCTAGAAGAACTTCTACCGAAGAGATTGAAAAAACGATTTACATGTCTGAACAAAAATTTACGGATGCTGTAGGAAATGTTAAAGAATATATTAGTGCAGGGGATGTATTCCAGGTGAATTTATCTGTACTACAATCTGAGACGCTGGTAACAGATCCACTGTATATATATGAACAGCTTAGAGAAATAAATCCTTCACCTTATATGTCCTATTTAGATTTTGACGAGTTTCAAATTGTTAGTTGCTCACCGGAGCTATTAGTAGCAAAACGTGATCAAGAAGTTTGGACAAGACCAATAGCTGGTACAAGATCTCGCGGTAAAACAGTTGAAGAAGAACAACAACTGATGGAAGAACTATGTTCAAATGAAAAAGAACAAGCTGAGCACATTATGTTAGTTGATTTAGAGCGCAATGATTTAGGAAGAGTATGCGAATATGGCACTGTTGAAGTAGACGAACTATTAGTAATCGAAAAGTATTCGCATGTAATGCACCTTGTTTCTAATGTAAGAGGTGAGTTACAAAAGAATAAAGATTCATTTGATTTATTAAAGGCAGTATTTCCCGGGGGAACAATAACAGGAGCACCAAAAATCCGCACGATGGAAATTATTGAAGAACTAGAGCCAACCAAGCGTGGCATTTATACAGGTTCTGTAGGATGGATTAGCTTTACTGGAGATATGGAGTTAAACATAACGATTCGAACAATGATTACAAAAGACCAGCAAGCATTTGTACAAGCTGGTGCTGGTATTGTTATTGATTCTAATCCAAAACATGAGTATTTAGAAAGCCTGAAGAAAGCTCAAGCTTTATGGACAGCTAAGAAAGTAAGTGAAGAAAAAGCAAAGTTGGGTGGGAATGTAAAATGATATTAATGATTGATAACTATGATTCATTTACCTATAATCTAGTTCAATATTTAGGCGAATTAGGTGAAGAGTTAATTGTTAAACGAAATGATGAAATAACTTTAGAAGAAATCGAAGCATTAGCCCCATCTTATTTGATGATTTCACCAGGACCTTGTACACCAAATGAAGCTGGAATTAGTTTAAAAGCAATTGAACACTTTGCCGGGAAAATTCCAATTTTGGGCGTATGCTTAGGACACCAATCAATCGCTCAAGTATTTGGAGGTGACGTAGTTCGTGCAGAACGCTTAATGCACGGAAAAACATCGGCAATAACGCATGAAGGATTAGGATTGTTTAATGACTTACCTTCGCCGATTGACGTGACACGTTATCACTCTTTAATCGTTAAAAAAGAAACATTCCCTGAGGAGCTTGAAATAACAGCTTGGACGAATGAAGGAGAAATCATGGCTTTAAAACATAAGACATTGCCGATTGAAGGAGTACAATTTCATCCGGAATCGATTATGTCTCAATTCGGTAAAGAAATGCTTAGAAACTTTTTACAAGTTTACAAACCGGCTAGGAGTACAGTATGAAACTATATTTTAATGGAGAATTCTTGAATGATCATGAAGTGAAAATTTCTCCGTTTGATCATGGCTTTTTATATGGTTTAGGAGTATTTGAAACTTTTCGGATTTACAATGGGCATCCATTTTTATTATTTGATCATTTAAAGCGTTTAAGAAAATCGTTATTAAACCTAAATATCGAGTGGAATTTGCTATATGAGGAAATACAAACGATTTTAAATCAGTTAATTGAATTAAATGACTTACAAGATGCGTATATCCGTTTGAATGTTTCAGCGGGTGACGGTGAAATAGGCTTATACACTGGTGTATATTCGAATCCAAATACAATCATTTTTATTAAACCTATGCATGAAAGTAATATTTTAGAGAAAGAAGGGGTAATACTAAATACCCCTCGAAACTCTCCTGAAGGAAAAGAGCGATTAAAGTCTCATCATTATTTAAATAATATAATCGGGAAAAAAGAGATTGGTAACTCACCAAGAATAGAAGGAATCTTTTTAAACAAAGATGGGTTTCTTTCAGAAGGTATCGTTTCAAATCTCTTCTTTATTAAACAAGACCGATTATATACACCACATGTTGATACAGGAATCTTAAATGGGATCACCCGACAGTTTGTAATTCATTGGGCTAAATTAAAAGGAATTACGGTTGAAGAGGGCTTCTACACGGAGCAACAGCTGCTAAATGCAGATGAAATATTTATTTCAAACTCAATTCAAGAGATTATTCCAATTACTACAATTGGTGAGCGCATCTTTAATGTTAGTGAAAATAGTGTAATAAAGGAATTGCAAAAGGATTATAGGCTTTACCGAAAAACCTTATTAAGCATGAATGAAATGGAAAGAAGTGAACAAGTGTGAGAAGAGCAACGAAACCTTTGATTTGTGGAAATTACTCATTACCAATTCAAAATGAAACAATTGTGATGGGGATATTAAACGTAACTCCGGACTCATTTTCTGATGGTGGTCGATACAACGAAATTGAATTAGCAATTCAACATGCAAAGAAGTTAATTGCTGATGGAGCAAAAATTATCGATGTTGGTGGGGAATCGACAAGACCAGGTGCTGCCACAGTTGATGTAGAAGAAGAGTTAAGAAGAGTAGTTCCAATTATTACAGCGCTAGCTAAAGAAATTGATGTCCCAATTTCAATTGATACATATAAATCTGAAGTAGCAAAGCAAGCAGTTGAAGCAGGAGCCACAATCATTAATGATGTGTGGGGAGCAAAGAAAGATCCCAAAATTGCTGAGGTGGCTGCAGCGTACAATGTACCTATTTGCTTAATGCACAATCGAACAGATGAAAATTATTATAGTTTAATGAGCGATCTCGTCTGTGATTTAGTAGAAAGTATTCAGATTGCAAAACGTGCAGGCGTTAAGGACGAAATGATTATATTAGATCCAGGTGTTGGTTTTGCGAAATCAGCTGAGCAGAATTTAGAAGTTTTAAACCAAATGGAGCAAATCAAAGCATTGGATTACCCAGTGTTACTTGGTACTTCTCGAAAAAGGTTCATTGGGGAGGTTCTTGGAACTGAAGTACATGAACGAATGGAAGGTACAGGGGCTACAGTCTGTTTAGGTATTACGAAAGGCTGTGAAATCGTGCGAGTACACGATGTATTAGCGATTTCTCGTATGACTAAAATGATGGATGCGATGTTAAAGATAGGAGTAAAAAATGGATAAAATTTATGTAACAGGTATGAGATTTTATGGATACCATGGTGTATTTAAAGAGGAGAAAACATTAGGGCAACGATTTAATGTTGATTTAATTGTCGAATTAGACACAAAAAAAGCAGGAGAAACGGATGATTTGGCGTATTCAGTAAGTTACGCAGACTTATTTAAAACCTGCCAAGAAGTAGTTCAAGGTCAGTCTTATGATTTAGTTGAATCAGTAGCTGAAGAAATTGCCAAACAAATATTAACTACATACAATTTAATTCAACAATGTACTGTAAAAGTCGTAAAACCAGATCCACCAATACCAGGACATTATGATTTTGTAGCAGTTGAAATAACAAGAGGTCGCATATGAAAAATGAAGCATTTCTAAGTTTAGGAACGAATATAGGCGATCGAGAAGGTTTTCTTACAAAGGCAATTAGGGAATTAGCGAATTATCCCGATATTCAAGTAGAACAAATATCTTCTATCTATGAAACAGACCCAGTAGGATACGTTGACCAAGATCCATTTCTAAATCTTGTTATTAAAATTTCTACCAATTTGACACCACACCAATTACTTGATGTTACACAAGGAATTGAACATTTTCTTGGTAGAAAAAGGGAGTTGCGTTGGGGTCCAAGAACAATAGACCTTGACATTTTACTCTATAATCACGAAGATATAGAAGTTGAGCACCTAAGAATACCACACCCAAGAATGTTTGAAAGAAGCTTTGTATTAATCCCCTTAAAAGAAATTAACCAAACAATTAAGGTTGAAACTAAATTTTTAGAGGATAAAGGAGTTCGATTATGGAAGCTGAAAAGTGGGGTAGACGGATTAGGGCTTTTAGAAAATTAAAAGGTTATACCCAAGAAGGCTTTGCAAAAAACCTTGGAGTTTCTGTTTCAGTGTTAGGTGAAGTTGAGCGAGGAAATCGTATGCCAACAGAACAGTTTTTGCATGAATGTGCAAAACAATTAAAGGTGAGTGTCGAGGAATTATCAATATAGATTTAAATTGTATTAGAAGGAGGATGGGATGTGCTGAAAATTGGTGACATCGAGATGAAGAATCCCGTCGTATTAGCACCGATGGCCGGAGTTTGTAACTCTGCTTTCCGCTTAATTGTAAAAGAATTTGGTGCAGGCTTAGTATGCGCAGAAATGATAAGTGATAAAGCTATTCTCCTCAATAATAAAAGGACATTAAATATGCTTTATATGGATGAACGTGAAAAGCCATTAAGCTTACAAATTTTTGGTGGTGAAAAATCAACATTAGTTGAAGCTGCTAAGTACGTTGACGAAAATACGAATGCAGATATTATTGATATTAATATGGGATGTCCTGTTCCTAAGATTACAAAAGTAGACGCAGGAGCTAAATGGCTTTTAGACCCTAATAAAATTCATGAAATGGTATATGCTGTAGCACAGAATGTAAGAAAACCAGTTACCGTTAAAATGCGTCTTGGATGGGATGATGATCATATTTATGTAGTAGATAATGCAAAAGCAGTTGAAGCAGCAGGTGGAAAAGCAGTTGCAATCCACGGAAGAACGCGATATCAAATGTATGAAGGGAAATCTGATTGGAGTTGGATTAAAGAAGTTAAAAATCAGGTTTCGATTCCGGTAATCGGTAATGGCGATGTAGAGACTCCTCAAGATGCCAAGCGTATGTTAGACGAAACAGGCTGTGATGGCGTAATGATTGGCCGAGCTGCATTAGGGAATCCATGGATGATTTATCGTACAGTTAAATATTTGGAATCTGGAGTGTTAATGCCAGAACCAGAACCGCGTGAAAAAATTGATGTATGTTTATTGCATTTAGATCGATTAATTAATTTGAAAAATGAACATGTAGCTGTAATGGAAATGAGAAAACATGCTGCATGGTATTTAAAAGGCTTGAAAGGTACTGCATTAGTCCGTAATCAAATTAATGAAGTTAGTACTCGTGCTCAAATGGTCGAAGTATTAACAACATACGTTAATGAAGTGGAAGTAAAAATGAAAGCTGCTCAAGCTTTGTAAGTTTGACAGGTTTAACTTGACAAAATATAATAAGTTATAGTAAACAAAACTGCCAGATCGAATTACTGGCAGTTTTTCTATTAAAATCATATTGTATTTAAATATTTATTGAATAATGACGTGGAGTTGAGAAAATGAGTCACGAAGAATTAAATGATCAAGCCCTTATACGTAGGGAGAAATTAAAAACACTTGAAGGAAAAGGTATCGATCCATTCGGTAAGAAGTTTGTGCGCACACATTCTTCAAGTGATCTATTAGCACAATTTGACCAGTTTTCTAAGGAAGAATTAGAAGAAAAAGCAATTGTTGTTTCATTTGCAGGTCGAGTAATGACTAAACGTGGTAAAGGTAAAGCTGGATTTGCACATGTTCAAGATTTAAATGGACAAGTTCAAATTTATGTACGTAAAGATGCTGTAGGCGAAGAACAATATGAAATCTTTGATATTACTGATTTAGGTGATATTGTAGGTGTTACTGGTGTGGTATTCAAAACGAATGTAGGGGAATTATCTATTAAAGTTAAAGAATATACATTCCTTTCAAAAGCGTTATTGCCACTTCCTGATAAATTCCATGGTTTACAAGATGTTGAGCAACGTTACCGTCAAAGATATTTAGATTTAATGAATATGGACAGTCGACAAACATTTATTGCTCGCAGTAAAATTATCCAATCTATGAGACGTTATTTAGATAGCCAAGGTTATTTAGAAGTTGAAACTCCTATGTTACATGCTATTGCAGGAGGAGCTTCTGCAAGACCATTTATCACTCATCATAACGCGCTTGATATGGAATTATATATGCGTATTGCAATTGAGCTACACTTAAAACGACTAATTGTAGGTGGACTTGAAAAAGTTTATGAAATTGGTCGAGTATTCCGTAATGAAGGTATTTCTACTCGCCATAACCCAGAGTTTACGATGATTGAATTATATGAAGCTTATGCTGATTATGCTGATATCATGGAACTTACTGAGAATCTAATCGCTCATATTGCTAAAGAAGTATTAGGTACTACAACTATTCCTTATGGTGAGTATACGGTGAACCTAGAGCCAAAATGGACTCGACTTCATATGGTAGATGCGATTAAAGAAGCTTGTGGAGTAGATTTCTGGCCAGAGATGTCAGTTGAGCAAGCAAGAGAATATGCTAAAGAACATAATGTTGAAATTAACGAGAATATGTCTGTTGGTCATATTATTAACGAATTCTTTGAACAAAAAGTTGAAGAAACATTAATTCAACCTACATTTATTTATGGTCACCCTGTTGAAATTTCACCGCTAGCGAAAAAGAATGCTGACGATCCACGTTTTACTGATCGTTTTGAGTTATTTATTGTGGCGCGTGAACATGCTAACGCATTTACAGAGTTAAATGATCCAATTGACCAAAAAGAACGTTTTGAAGCACAGCTAAAAGAACGTGAGCTTGGTAATGATGAAGCACATATGATGGATGATGATTACATCGAAGCATTAGAACATGGTATGCCACCAACTGGTGGTCTTGGAATAGGTATTGATCGATTAGTTATGTTGCTAACTAATTCTCCTTCAATCCGTGACGTTCTACTGTTCCCATTAATGAGACATAAATAAGATTTTATAATTAACTGGCTAAAGGAATACTTTTAGCCAGTTTTTTTATGATTTGATGTATCTTTTTAAAAGAATAAGGACATCATTTATTTATTGGAATCTGCTATAAACTATCTGAATAAAAAGAATTTAAATTTAGGTATTGTATTTTGTTTTTATAGGTGTTATATTATTAAACGTTGTCACGTTAATTCGAAACAACAACGAAAAAAACTTTTAAAAAAACATTGACAACATTCGAAAGAAAATGTTAAGATGTTTAAGTCGCCTAAAGAGCGATAAAGTGATCTTTGAAAACTAAACAAAACATGAAGTAAACGTCAATTATTAGTTTTTTGAGCAATACAAGATTTAAACTTAACTTTTATGGAGAGTTTGATCCTGGCTCAGGACGAACGCTGGCGGCGTGCCTAATACATGCAAGTCGAGCGGACTAATGGGAGCTTGCTCCCGTTAGTTAGCGGCGGACGGGTGAGTAACACGTGGGCAACCTACCTGTAAGACTGGGATAACTTCGGGAAACCGGAGCTAATACCGGATGACATTAAGGAACTCCTGTTCTTTAATTGAAAGATGGCCTCGGCTATCACTTACAGATGGGCCCGCGGCGCATTAGCTAGTTGGTGAGGTAACGGCTCACCAAGGCGACGATGCGTAGCCGACCTGAGAGGGTGATCGGCCACACTGGGACTGAGACACGGCCCAGACTCCTACGGGAGGCAGCAGTAGGGAATCTTCCGCAATGGACGAAAGTCTGACGGAGCAACGCCGCGTGAGCGATGAAGGCCTTCGGGTCGTAAAGCTCTGTTGTTAGGGAAGAACAAGTGCTAGTTGAATAAGCTGGCACCTTGACGGTACCTAACCAGAAAGCCACGGCTAACTACGTGCCAGCAGCCGCGGTAATACGTAGGTGGCAAGCGTTGTCCGGAATTATTGGGCGTAAAGCGCGCGCAGGCGGTTTCTTAAGTCTGATGTGAAAGCCCCCGGCTCAACCGGGGAGGGTCATTGGAAACTGGGAAACTTGAGTGCAGAAGAGGAAAGTGGAATTCCAAGTGTAGCGGTGAAATGCGTAGAGATTTGGAGGAACACCAGTGGCGAAGGCGACTTTCTGGTCTGTAACTGACGCTGAGGCGCGAAAGCGTGGGGAGCAAACAGGATTAGATACCCTGGTAGTCCACGCCGTAAACGATGAGTGCTAAGTGTTAGAGGGTTTCCGCCCTTTAGTGCTGAAGTTAACGCATTAAGCACTCCGCCTGGGGAGTACGGTCGCAAGACTGAAACTCAAAGGAATTGACGGGGGCCCGCACAAGTGGTGGAGCATGTGGTTTAATTCGAAGCAACGCGAAGAACCTTACCAGGTCTTGACATCCTCTGACAACCCTAGAGATAGGGCTTTCCCTTCGGGGACAGAGTGACAGGTGGTGCATGGTTGTCGTCAGCTCGTGTCGTGAGATGTTGGGTTAAGTCCCGCAACGAGCGCAACCCTTGATCTTAGTTGCCAGCATTCAGTTGGGCACTCTAAGGTGACTGCCGGTGACAAACCGGAGGAAGGTGGGGATGACGTCAAATCATCATGCCCCTTATGACCTGGGCTACACACGTGCTACAATGGATAGTACAAAGGGTTGCAAGACCGCGAGGTGGAGCTAATCCCATAAAACTATTCTCAGTTCGGATTGTAGGCTGCAATTCGCCTACATGAAGCCGGAATCACTAGTAATCGCGGATCAGCATGCCGCGGTGAATACGTTCCCGGGCCTTGTACACACCGCCCGTCACACCACGAGAGTTTGTAACACCCGAAGTCGGTGGGGTAACCTTTTAGGGGCCAGCCGCCTAAGGTGGGACAGATGATTGGGGTGAAGTCGTAACAAGGTAGCCGTATCGGAAGGTGCGGCTGGATCACCTCCTTTCTATGGAGACATCATGAACCGACGGTTCATGTATGAAATGTTTCTTCATTGTTTTGTTTAGTTTTGAGAGTTCACTCTCAACATTTGTACCTTGAAAACTAGATAATGTCATTCATTAAACTGCGTAAGTTTAATTCAATTAGTTTTAAAATTAGTTAAGTTAGAAAGGGCGCACGGTGGATGCCTTGGCACTAGGAGTCGATGAAGGACGGGACTAACACCGATATGCTTCGGGGAGCTGTAAGTAAGCTTTGATCCGGAGATTTCCGAATGGGGGAACCCACTACTCGTAATGGAGTAGTATCTTTACCTGAATACATAGGGTACTGAGGACAGACCCAGGGAACTGAAACATCTAAGTACCTGGAGGAATAGAAAGCAATAGCGATTTCCCAAGTAGCGGCGAGCGAAAAGGAAGATAGCCCAAACCAAGAGGCTTGCCTCTTGGGGTTGTAGGACACTCTATACGGAGTTACAAAGGAACGGGGTAAATGAAGCGACCTGGAAAGGTCCGTCGAAGAAGGTAAAAACCCTGTAGTTGAAACCTCGTTCCCTCTTGAGTGGATCCTGAGTACGGCGGAACACGTGAAATTCCGTCGGAATCTGGGAGGACCATCTCCCAAGGCTAAATACTACCTAGTGACCGATAGTGAACCAGTACCGTGAGGGAAAGGTGAAAAGCACCCCGGAAGGGGAGTGAAAGAGAACCTGAAACCGTGTGCTTACAAATAGTCAGAGCTCGTTAACGAGTGATGGCGTGCCTTTTGTAGAATGAACCGGCGAGTTACGATCCCGTGCAAGGTTAAGTTGAAGAGACGGAGCCGCAGCGAAAGCGAGTCTGAATAGGGCGATTTAGTACGTGGTCGTAGACCCGAAACCGAGTGATCTACCCATGTCCAGGATGAAGTTCAGGTAACACTGAATGGAGGTCCGAACCCACGCACGTTGAAAAGTGCGGGGATGAGGTGTGGGTAGCGGAGAAATTCCAATCGAACTCGGAGATAGCTGGTTCTCCCCGAAATAGCTTTAGGGCTAGCCTTATGTGTTAGAGTCTTGGAGGTAGAGCACTGATTGGACTAGGGGCCCCCAACGGGTTACCGAATTCAGTCAAACTCCGAATGCCAATGACTTATCCATAGGAGTCAGACTACGAGTGATAAGATCCGTGGTCAAGAGGGAAACAGCCCAGACCGCCAGCTAAGGTCCCAAAGTATACGTTAAGTGGAAAAGGATGTGGAGTTGCTTAGACAACCAGGATGTTGGCTTAGAAGCAGCCACCATTTAAAGAGTGCGTAATAGCTCACTGGTCGAGTGACTCTGCGCCGAAAATGTAACGGGGCTAAACGTATCACCGAAGCTGCGGATTGATACCATTTGGTATCAGTGGTAGGGGAGCGTTCTAAGGGCGTTGAAGCTAGATCGTAAGGACTGGTGGAGCGCTTAGAAGTGAGAATGCCGGTATGAGTAGCGAAAGACGGGTGAGAATCCCGTCCACCGTATGCCTAAGGTTTCCTGGGGAAGGCTCGTCCTCCCAGGGTTAGTCAGGACCTAAGCCGAGGCCGACAGGCGTAGGCGATGGACAACAGGTTGATATTCCTGTACCACCTCATTTCCGTTTGAGCGATGGAGGGACGCAGAAAGATAGGGTAAGCGCGCTGCTGGATATGCGCGTCCAAGCAATTAGGCTGATGTGTAGGCAAATCCGCACATCATAAGGCTGAGTTGTGATGGCGAGGGAAATATAGTACCGAAGTTCCTGATTCTACGCTGCCAAGAAAAGCTTCTAGCGAGGAAATAGGTGCCTGTACCGCAAACCGACACAGGTAGGCGAGGAGAGAATCCTAAGGTGAGCGAGAGAACTATGGTTAAGGAACTCGGCAAAATGACCCCGTAACTTCGGGAGAAGGGGTGCTCTTTTGGGTGTATGCCCGGGAGAGCCGCAGTGAAAAGGCCCAAGCGACTGTTTAGCAAAAACACAGGTCTCTGCGAAGCCGCAAGGCGAAGTATAGGGGCTGACGCCTGCCCGGTGCTGGAAGGTTAAGAGGAGGGGTTATCCCTTACGGGAGAAGCTCTGAATTGAAGCCCCAGTAAACGGCGGCCGTAACTATAACGGTCCTAAGGTAGCGAAATTCCTTGTCGGGTAAGTTCCGACCCGCACGAAAGGCGTAACGATTTGGGCACTGTCTCAACCATAGACTCGGTGAAATTATAGTACCTGTGAAGATGCAGGTTACCCGCGACAGGACGGAAAGACCCCGTGGAGCTTTACTGCAGCTTGATATTGAATTTTGGTACAGCTTGTACAGGATAGGTAGGAGCCTGAGAAGCCGGAGCGCTAGCTTCGGTGGAGGCGTCGGTGGGATACTACCCTGGCTGTATTGAAATTCTAACCTAGAGCCGTGATCCGGCTCGGAGACAGTGTCAGGTGGGCAGTTTGACTGGGGCGGTCGCCTCCTAAAGAGTAACGGAGGCGCCCAAAGGTTCCCTCAGAATGGTTGGAAATCATTCGAAGAGTGTAAAGGCATAAGGGAGCTTGACTGCGAGACCTACAAGTCGAGCAGGGACGAAAGTCGGGCTTAGTGATCCGGTGGTTCCGCATGGAAGGGCCATCGCTCAACGGATAAAAGCTACCCCGGGGATAACAGGCTTATCTCCCCCAAGAGTCCACATCGACGGGGAGGTTTGGCACCTCGATGTCGGCTCATCGCATCCTGGGGCTGTAGTCGGTCCCAAGGGTTGGGCTGTTCGCCCATTAAAGCGGTACGCGAGCTGGGTTCAGAACGTCGTGAGACAGTTCGGTCCCTATCCGTCGTGGGCGCAGGAAATTTGAGAGGAGCTGTCCTTAGTACGAGAGGACCGGGATGGACACACCGCTGGTGTACCAGTTGTTCTGCCAAGAGCATGGCTGGGTAGCTATGTGTGGAAGGGATAAGTGCTGAAAGCATCTAAGCATGAAGCCCCCCTCAAGATGAGATTTCCCATAGCGTTAAGCTAGTAAGACCCCTGAGAGACGATCAGGTTGATAGGTCAGAGGTGGAAGCGTGGTGACACGTGGAGCTGACTGATACTAATCGGTCGAGGACTTAACTAACAAGTTTGATAATGACATTATCTAGTTTTGAAGGTACAAAAATTATTATAAAAAACTTCAAAAAAGTTATTGACTTTAAAATGAAATTTGATATAATAATTAATGTCCTAAAGAAAAGAATCAAGTGATGATAGCGAAGAGGTCACACCCGTTCCCATACCGAACACGGCAGTTAAGCTCTTCAGCGTCGATGGTAGTTGGGGGTTTCCCCCTGTGAGAGTAGAACGTCGCTTGGTTTGATGGAGGATTAGCTCAGCTGGGAGAGCACCTGCCTTACAAGCAGGGGGTCGGCGGTTCGAGCCCGTCATCCTCCACCATATGCCGACTTAGCTCAATTGGTAGAGCAACTGACTTGTAATCAGTAGGTTGGGGGTTCAAGTCCTCTAGTCGGCACTCTTTATGAGCCATTAGCTCAGTAGGTAGAGCATCTGACTTTTAATCAGAGGGTCGAAGGTTCGAATCCTTCATGGCTCACCATTTTCTAAAAAAGAAAATATTGCGGGTGTGGCGGAATTGGCAGACGCGCTAGACTTAGGATCTAGTACTTCGGTGTGGGGGTTCGAGTCCCTTCACCCGCACCATTTATCTTGTTAATCAGTATATGCGGAAGTAGTTCAGTGGTAGAATACAACCTTGCCAAGGTTGGGGTCGCGGGTTCGAACCCCGTCTTCCGCTCCATATATACTGCCGGGGTGGTGGAATTGGCAGACACACAGGACTTAAAATCCTGCGGTTGGTGACAACCGTGCCGGTTCGAGTCCGGCCCTCGGCACCATTTATAATATGCGCCCGTAGCTCAATTGGATAGAGCGTTTGACTACGGATCAAAAGGTTATGGGTTCGAGTCCTTTCGGGCGCGCCATATTACGGGAAGTGGCTCAGCTTGGTAGAGCACCTGGTTTGGGACCAGGGGGTCGCAGGTTCAAATCCTGTCTTCCCGACCATTTTAATAAGGGGCCTTAGCTCAGCTGGGAGAGCGCCTGCCTTGCACGCAGGAGGTCAGCGGTTCGATCCCGCTAGGCTCCACCAAGATGATCTTTGAAAACTAAACAAAACATGAAGTAAACGTCAATTATTAGTTTTTTGAGCAATACAAGATTTAAACTTAACTTTTATGGAGAGTTTGATCCTGGCTCAGGACGAACGCTGGCGGCGTGCCTAATACATGCAAGTCGAGCGGACTAATGGGAGCTTGCTCCCGTTAGTTAGCGGCGGACGGGTGAGTAACACGTGGGCAACCTACCTGTAAGACTGGGATAACTTCGGGAAACCGGAGCTAATACCGGATGACATCAAGGAACTCCTGTTCCTTGATTGAAAGATGGCCTTGGCTATCACTTACAGATGGGCCCGCGGCGCATTAGCTAGTTGGTGAGGTAACGGCTCACCAAGGCGACGATGCGTAGCCGACCTGAGAGGGTGATCGGCCACACTGGGACTGAGACACGGCCCAGACTCCTACGGGAGGCAGCAGTAGGGAATCTTCCGCAATGGACGAAAGTCTGACGGAGCAACGCCGCGTGAGCGATGAAGGCCTTCGGGTCGTAAAGCTCTGTTGTTAGGGAAGAACAAGTGCTAGTTGAATAAGCTGGCACCTTGACGGTACCTAACCAGAAAGCCACGGCTAACTACGTGCCAGCAGCCGCGGTAATACGTAGGTGGCAAGCGTTGTCCGGAATTATTGGGCGTAAAGCGCGCGCAGGCGGTTTCTTAAGTCTGATGTGAAAGCCCCCGGCTCAACCGGGGAGGGTCATTGGAAACTGGGAAACTTGAGTGCAGAAGAGGAAAGTGGAATTCCAAGTGTAGCGGTGAAATGCGTAGAGATTTGGAGGAACACCAGTGGCGAAGGCGACTTTCTGGTCTGTAACTGACGCTGAGGCGCGAAAGCGTGGGGAGCAAACAGGATTAGATACCCTGGTAGTCCACGCCGTAAACGATGAGTGCTAAGTGTTAGAGGGTTTCCGCCCTTTAGTGCTGAAGTTAACGCATTAAGCACTCCGCCTGGGGAGTACGGTCGCAAGACTGAAACTCAAAGGAATTGACGGGGGCCCGCACAAGTGGTGGAGCATGTGGTTTAATTCGAAGCAACGCGAAGAACCTTACCAGGTCTTGACATCCTCTGACAACCCTAGAGATAGGGCTTTCCCTTCGGGGACAGAGTGACAGGTGGTGCATGGTTGTCGTCAGCTCGTGTCGTGAGATGTTGGGTTAAGTCCCGCAACGAGCGCAACCCTTGATCTTAGTTGCCAGCATTTAGTTGGGCACTCTAAGGTGACTGCCGGTGACAAACCGGAGGAAGGTGGGGATGACGTCAAATCATCATGCCCCTTATGACCTGGGCTACACACGTGCTACAATGGATAGTACAAAGGGTTGCAAGACCGCGAGGTGGAGCTAATCCCATAAAACTATTCTCAGTTCGGATTGTAGGCTGCAACTCGCCTACATGAAGCCGGAATCACTAGTAATCGCGGATCAGCATGCCGCGGTGAATACGTTCCCGGGCCTTGTACACACCGCCCGTCACACCACGAGAGTTTGTAACACCCGAAGTCGGTGGGGTAACCTTTTAGGGGCCAGCCGCCTAAGGTGGGACAGATGATTGGGGTGAAGTCGTAACAAGGTAGCCGTATCGGAAGGTGCGGCTGGATCACCTCCTTTCTATGGAGACATCATGAACCGATGGTTCATGTATGAAATGTTTCTTCATTGTTTTGTTTAGTTTTGAAGGATTATCCTTCTATTATAGATATGGGCCTATAGCTCAGCTGGTTAGAGCGCACGCCTGATAAGCGTGAGGTCGATGGTTCGAGTCCATTTAGGCCCACCATATCTTTTATAAAATAAATATGGGGCCTTAGCTCAGCTGGGAGAGCGCCTGCCTTGCACGCAGGAGGTCAGCGGTTCGATCCCGCTAGGCTCCACCATTTTTTTATTTTGTACCTTGAAAACTAGATAATGTCATTCATTAAACTGCGTAAGTTTAATTCAATTAGTTTTAAAATTAGTTAAGTTAGAAAGGGCGCACGGTGGATGCCTTGGCACTAGGAGTCGATGAAGGACGGGACTAACACCGATATGCTTCGGGGAGCTGTAAGTAAGCTTTGATCCGGAGATTTCCGAATGGGGGAACCCACTACTCGTAATGGAGTAGTATCTTTACCTGAATACATAGGGTACTGAGGACAGACCCAGGGAACTGAAACATCTAAGTACCTGGAGGAATAGAAAGCAATAGCGATTTCCCAAGTAGCGGCGAGCGAAAAGGAAGATAGCCCAAACCAAGAGGCTTGCCTCTTGGGGTTGTAGGACACTCTATACGGAGTTACAAAGGAACGGGGTAAATGAAGCGACCTGGAAAGGTCCGTCGAAGAAGGTAAAAACCCTGTAGTTGAAACCTCGTTCCCTCTTGAGTGGATCCTGAGTACGGCGGAACACGTGAAATTCCGTCGGAATCTGGGAGGACCATCTCCCAAGGCTAAATACTACCTAGTGACCGATAGTGAACCAGTACCGTGAGGGAAAGGTGAAAAGCACCCCGGAAGGGGAGTGAAAGAGAACCTGAAACCGTGTGCTTACAAATAGTCAGAGCTCGTTAACGAGTGATGGCGTGCCTTTTGTAGAATGAACCGGCGAGTTACGATCCCGTGCAAGGTTAAGTTGAAGAGACGGAGCCGCAGCGAAAGCGAGTCTGAATAGGGCGATTTAGTACGTGGTCGTAGACCCGAAACCGAGTGATCTACCCATGTCCAGGATGAAGTTCAGGTAACACTGAATGGAGGTCCGAACCCACGCACGTTGAAAAGTGCGGGGATGAGGTGTGGGTAGCGGAGAAATTCCAATCGAACTCGGAGATAGCTGGTTCTCCCCGAAATAGCTTTAGGGCTAGCCTTATGTGTTAGAGTCTTGGAGGTAGAGCACTGATTGGACTAGGGGCCCCCAACGGGTTACCGAATTCAGTCAAACTCCGAATGCCAATGACTTATCCATAGGAGTCAGACTACGAGTGATAAGATCCGTGGTCAAGAGGGAAACAGCCCAGACCGCCAGCTAAGGTCCCAAAGTATACGTTAAGTGGAAAAGGATGTGGAGTTGCTTAGACAACCAGGATGTTGGCTTAGAAGCAGCCACCATTTAAAGAGTGCGTAATAGCTCACTGGTCGAGTGACTCTGCGCCGAAAATGTAACGGGGCTAAACGTATCACCGAAGCTGCGGATTGATACCATTTGGTATCAGTGGTAGGGGAGCGTTCTAAGGGCGTTGAAGCTAGATCGTAAGGACTGGTGGAGCGCTTAGAAGTGAGAATGCCGGTATGAGTAGCGAAAGACGGGTGAGAATCCCGTCCACCGTATGCCTAAGGTTTCCTGGGGAAGGCTCGTCCTCCCAGGGTTAGTCAGGACCTAAGCCGAGGCCGACAGGCGTAGGCGATGGACAACAGGTTGATATTCCTGTACCACCTCATTTCCGTTTGAGCGATGGAGGGACGCAGAAAGATAGGGTAAGCGCGCTGCTGGATATGCGCGTCCAAGCAATTAGGCTGATGTGTAGGCAAATCCGCACATCATAAGGCTGAGTTGTGATGGCGAGGGAAATATAGTACCGAAGTTCCTGATTCTACGCTGCCAAGAAAAGCTTCTAGCGAGGAAATAGGTGCCTGTACCGCAAACCGACACAGGTAGGCGAGGAGAGAATCCTAAGGTGAGCGAGAGAACTATGGTTAAGGAACTCGGCAAAATGACCCCGTAACTTCGGGAGAAGGGGTGCTCTTTTGGGTGTATGCCCGGGAGAGCCGCAGTGAAAAGGCCCAAGCGACTGTTTAGCAAAAACACAGGTCTCTGCGAAGCCGCAAGGCGAAGTATAGGGGCTGACGCCTGCCCGGTGCTGGAAGGTTAAGAGGAGGGGTTATCCCTTACGGGAGAAGCTCTGAATTGAAGCCCCAGTAAACGGCGGCCGTAACTATAACGGTCCTAAGGTAGCGAAATTCCTTGTCGGGTAAGTTCCGACCCGCACGAAAGGCGTAACGATTTGGGCACTGTCTCAACCATAGACTCGGTGAAATTATAGTACCTGTGAAGATGCAGGTTACCCGCGACAGGACGGAAAGACCCCGTGGAGCTTTACTGCAGCTTGATATTGAATTTTGGTACAGCTTGTACAGGATAGGTAGGAGCCTGAGAAGCCGGAGCGCTAGCTTCGGTGGAGGCGTCGGTGGGATACTACCCTGGCTGTATTGAAATTCTAACCTAGAGCCGTGATCCGGCTCGGAGACAGTGTCAGGTGGGCAGTTTGACTGGGGCGGTCGCCTCCTAAAGAGTAACGGAGGCGCCCAAAGGTTCCCTCAGAATGGTTGGAAATCATTCGAAGAGTGTAAAGGCATAAGGGAGCTTGACTGCGAGACCTACAAGTCGAGCAGGGACGAAAGTCGGGCTTAGTGATCCGGTGGTTCCGCATGGAAGGGCCATCGCTCAACGGATAAAAGCTACCCCGGGGATAACAGGCTTATCTCCCCCAAGAGTCCACATCGACGGGGAGGTTTGGCACCTCGATGTCGGCTCATCGCATCCTGGGGCTGTAGTCGGTCCCAAGGGTTGGGCTGTTCGCCCATTAAAGCGGTACGCGAGCTGGGTTCAGAACGTCGTGAGACAGTTCGGTCCCTATCCGTCGTGGGCGCAGGAAATTTGAGAGGAGCTGTCCTTAGTACGAGAGGACCGGGATGGACACACCGCTGGTGTACCAGTTGTTCTGCCAAGAGCATGGCTGGGTAGCTATGTGTGGAAGGGATAAGTGCTGAAAGCATCTAAGCATGAAGCCCCCCTCAAGATGAGATTTCCCATAGCGTTAAGCTAGTAAGACCCCTGAGAGACGATCAGGTTGATAGGTCAGAGGTGGAAGCGTGGTGACACGTGGAGCTGACTGATACTAATCGGTCGAGGACTTAACTAACAAGTTTGATAATGACATTATCTAGTTTTGAGGGTACGAAGTACAACTCAAATACAAATCAGGTGATTATTGCGAAGAGGTCACACCCGTTCCCATACCGAACACGGCAGTTAAGCTCTTCAGCGTCGATGGTAGTTGGGGGTTTCCCCCTGTGAGAGTAGAACGTCGCCTGGTAACAAAAAGCATCAGCTATTAAGCCGATGCTTTTTTTATATTTAAAAATAGATCAAAAAAATAATTTTTTAATAAAGTATAAAGGAAAAAAAGCTTCTTAAAAGAATTGTATAACATATATATTTATATATTGATAAAGATAAATTGCCCAACTGGCGAGCCTTTAGGCAAAGACAGAGAGATCATAGGGATTAAATTTCTAATACATTACCGATTTATACAATTCTTAATGGTCAAAAATAGGATTAAGAGCAGTATCGTTTGGAAAAAATGGTAAAGAGATAATAGTTGAAATTTTTCATGAAAGGAATATAATAATAGTCAAAGATAGTCAAAGTCAGTAAAGGTGGTAAATAGATGAAGAATATATCAGATATTATTGAACAATATCTAATGCACTACTTTGACATATCTGATAAAGATTATGTCGAGATAAAAAGAAGTGAAATAGCAAATAAATTTGATTGTGTACCTTCTCAAATAAATTATGTAATTAATACAAGATTCACACTAGAAAGAGGATATGTAGTAGAAAGTAAACGTGGCGGTGGAGGGTATATTCGAATTATTAAGGTGCAATTTCATGACAAAGCAAGCGTAATTGATCAAATATTAAGTAGCTTCACTAACAAAATTGCACAGTCTAGCGCGGAGGATTATATTCGCTTACTACTTGAAAAAAATGTAATTACTGCGCGCGAGGCAAAAATGATGTTAAGTGTGCTAGATCGCTCTGTAATAATGGTAAATTTACCTTATCGAGACGAATTAAGAGCAAGAATGTTCAAGGCAATGCTAAGAAGTTTAAAGTATAAATAGAATATGGAGGTTGCCCATAATGATTTGTCAGGAATGTAAAGAACGTCCGGCAACATTACACTATTCTAAAATTATTAATGGTGAGAAAACAGATATTCACTTATGTGAGAGATGCGCAAATGAATCGAACAATAAATATATTTTTTCTGAAATAGGTGGTTATTCTGTAAATGATTTGTTAGCTGGATTATTTAAAGGTAATACTGGTATTTATGAAATGAAGAAAAATAAGTTTCATCATGATTCCCAAGTTGAATGTCCTAGATGTAAAATGACATTTCAAAAGTTTACTAAAATTGGCCGTTTAGGTTGTTCAACTTGTTATGAAACATTCATGGATCAGATGAAACCAATTGTTAAAAGAATTCATAGTGGTAATGTATCGCATACAGGGAAAATACCTCAAAAGATTAACGGTGCGATTTCCTTGAAAAGGAAGCTACAAGACTTGAAATCCCAAATGAAAACTCTTATTGATAATGAAGAGTTTGAGCAAGCAATAAAAATTCGGGATGAAATTCGTGAAATTGAAAAAGATTTACAAGCCCTTCAAAAGGAGGTGGAGTAAGTTACATGTCTATTAAACGAATTATTAATGAAGCGATCAGTCCATGGATGAAACAAGAAGGTCCTGATGACGATATCGTTTTAAGTAGTCGTATTAGGTTAGCTAGAAACTTCAGTGCATATTTATATCCAACATTACTTAGCCAAGACAAGGCTAAAGAAATTTGTCATTTAGTTAAACATTATTTTGAAGGTAGTACAGCTTTACCAAAAGGACCTTTTGAATATATTGAAATTAATAAGTTAGAACCAGTGGAGAAAAGAGTGTTAATCGAAAAACACTTAATAAGTCCTAATTTAGTTCAAGAGTCAGTACATGGTGCATGTATACTATCTCAGGATGAACAAATTAGCATTATGATCAATGAAGAAGACCATTTAAGAATTCAAGCTCTATTTCCAGGTTTACAACTTAGAGAGGCACTTACTCAAGCGAATCATATTGATAATTATATAGAAAGTCAGCTTGAATATGCTTTTGATGAAACAATTGGTTATTTAACCAGCTGTCCTACTAATGTTGGTACCGGATTAAGGGCCTCCGTGATGATGCATCTTCCAGCATTGGTCATCACAAAACAATTTAACCGTTTAATTCCAACTATTAATCAACTTGGGTTAGTAGTAAGAGGAATTTATGGTGAAGGTAGCGAAGCATTAGGTAATATCTTTCAGATTTCGAATCAAATTACATTAGGGAAATCGGAAGAAGAAATTATAGAGGATTTAACCACAATCGTACAACAACTGATCAAACACGAGAAATCAGCAAGAGATGCACTCGCAAGAACTTCTTTAATTCTTTTAGAAGATCGAGTCTTTCGTTCTCTAGGTACATTGAAATATGGAAGAATTATAGAAACAAAGGAAAGTGCTAAGTGTTTATCGGATGTACAATTAGGGATTGATTTAGGTTTAATTGATGGTTTATCGAAAAACTTTTTACATGAATTAATGATATTAACTCAACCTGGTATATTACAACAGTATGTAGGTGGTCAACTCACCCCCGAAGAAAGGGATATCAAAAGAGCATCACTAATACGTGAAAGACTATCTAACAAAAATAACTAATTATATAGGAGGAACCAATTATGATGTTTGGTCGATTTACAGAACGTGCTCAAAAAGTATTAGCTCTTTCTCAAGAAGAGGCAATCCGAATTGGACACTCAAATATAGGTACAGAACATATTTTACTAGGACTTGTTCGAGAAGGTGAAGGGATTGCTGCAAAGGCATTACTTGCACTTGGTTTAAGCCCAGAGAAAGTACAACAAGAAGTAGAAACATTAATAGGACGTGGTCAAGGAGTTGCTCAGACTGTACACTACACTCCTAGAGCTAAAAAAGTGATTGAATTATCAATGGATGAGGCTCGTAAACTAGGTCATTCATATGTAGGAACAGAGCATATCCTTTTAGGACTAATTCGAGAAGGAGAAGGCGTAGCAGCAAGAGTTTTAAATAATCTTGGTGTAAGCCTAAATAAAGCTCGTCAACAAGTTCTTCAGTTATTAGGTAGCAATGAAAGCTCGTCTAATCATCAAAATGGATCTGCTAATCAAGCAAATACACCGACATTAGACAGCTTAGCTCGTGATTTAACTGTATCGGCTAGAGAGGGTCGCTTAGATCCAGTAATCGGTCGTGGTAAAGAAATTCAGCGAGTAATTGAAGTGTTAAGCCGACGTACTAAAAATAATCCAGTATTAATTGGTGAGCCTGGTGTAGGTAAAACAGCAATTGCAGAAGGATTGGCTCAACAAATTGTTAATAATGAAGTACCGGAGATTTTAAGAGATAAACGAGTAATGACACTTGATATGGGTACTGTCGTAGCTGGAACTAAGTACCGCGGTGAATTTGAAGATCGTCTGAAAAAAGTAATGGATGAAATTCGCCAAGCTGGCAATATCATTCTTTTCATTGATGAACTTCATACATTAATTGGTGCAGGTGGAGCGGAAGGTGCAATTGATGCATCAAACATCTTAAAGCCGTCATTAGCACGAGGTGAACTACAATGCATCGGTGCAACAACAATTGATGAATACCGTAAATATATCGAAAAAGATGCTGCATTAGAGCGTCGTTTCCAACCAATTCAAGTTGATCAGCCAAGTGTAGAGGAGTCAATTCAAATTCTTCAAGGATTACGTGACCGTTATGAGGCGCATCATAGAGTATCAATTTCTGATCAAGCAATTATTGAGGCTGTAAAACTATCTGATCGTTATATTACAGACCGTTTCTTACCAGATAAAGCAATTGATGTTATTGATGAGGCAGGTTCTAAAGTACGATTACGTAGCTTTACAACACCACCAAATTTAAAAGAATTGGAATTAAAATTAGAGGAAGTTCGTAAAGAGAAAGATGCGGCTGTTCAAAGTCAAGAATTTGAAAAAGCAGCATCATTAAGAGACTCAGAACAAAGATTACGTGAACAATTAGAAGATACGAAACGCCAATGGAAAGAGAAACAAGGCAAAGAAAATTCTGAAGTAACTGTTGAGGATATAGCAAATGTTGTATCATCATGGACGAATATTCCAGTTACAAAACTTGCGCAAACAGAGGCAGATAAACTGTTAAATATGGAAAGTGTTCTTCATAAACGAGTAATTGGTCAAGAAGAAGCTGTAGTAGCAGTTTCTAAAGCTGTACGTCGTGCAAGAGCTGGACTAAAAGATCCAAAACGACCAATTGGTTCATTTATTTTCTTAGGTCCTACAGGGGTAGGTAAAACAGAGTTGGCTCGAGCATTAGCTGAAACAATTTTCGGCGATGAAGACGCGATGATTCGTATTGATATGTCAGAGTATATGGAAAAACATGCAACATCTCGATTAGTAGGGGCACCTCCAGGGTATGTAGGATATGATGAAGGTGGTCAATTGACTGAGAAAGTTAGACGTAAACCATACTCAGTAATTCTATTAGATGAAATTGAGAAAGCACATCCAGATGTATTTAATATCTTACTTCAAGTATTAGAGGACGGTCGACTAACTGATTCAAAAGGCCGTACAGTTGACTTTAGAAACACACTAGTTATTATGACATCCAACGTTGGTGCAAGTGCTTTAAAAGCAAATAAATATGTTGGATTTAATATTAACGATGGAGAAAAAGATTACAAAGATATGAAAGGAAAGGTATTAGAGGAACTGAAAAAAGCATTCCGTCCTGAGTTCTTAAACCGTATCGATGAAACAATCGTTTTCCATTCATTAGAGAAGAAACATATTAAAGAAATTGTTCACTTAATGGTTAACAGCTTAACTAAGCGTTTAAAAGAACAAGAAATTGAACTAGAGTTATCAGATGCAGCAATTGATAAAATTTCAGATGAAGGATTCGATGCAGAATATGGAGCTCGTCCTTTAAGAAGAGCAATTCAAAAACAAGTAGAGGATCGTTTATCTGAAGAACTATTAAAAGGAAATGTTGAAAAAGGCCGAAAAGTTATTCTTGATGTAAAGGATAATGAATATGTGATTAGATCAGCGGCTGAAACTGTAAATCAATAAGCAATTACAAAGTTCATACCTTTTAAGAAGGATAATTGAACAAATTAATTGTAAAGTTATCTAATTTGTGAAAAAGGGCGTGAAGCCCTTTTTCTTATATCAAAAAAGCGTTACGATAGACTTTGAATACATACTCTATTAATATAGAAAATCATAGTAACAAAAGAGGAACTATACATATGGCTAAAAAAAATAAAACTAAATTCGTTTGTCAGTCTTGTGGATATGAATCAGTTAAGTGGGTCGGAAAGTGTCCTGCATGTAACGAGTGGAATACAATGGTTGAATTTATAGAACAGCCTGCTAGTTCAAGAAGGCTGACATTTAATACGAATGCTACAGTAGAAGGAACGAAACCAATTTCAATCATGGAAGTGGAAATAGGAACTGAAACTCGTATCGAAACCTCCTTTGATGAGTTTAACCGTGTTTTAGGTGGTGGTATCGTTTTAGGTTCATTAGTATTAATTGGTGGTGACCCGGGAATTGGTAAGTCAACGATGCTTTTACAAGTTTCCTCACAATTGGCTAAAAAGGATCATAAAGTTTTATATGTTTCAGGTGAAGAATCTCAGAAGCAAATAAAATTAAGAGCAGAGCGATTAGGTGTCGCTACACAAAACTTATATGTTTTATCCGAGACAGATTTGTCTTATATTGCTCGATATATGGATGAGATGTCTCCTGATTTTGTTGTAATTGATTCGATTCAAACAATCTATTTACAGGAAGTAACATCTGCTCCTGGTAGTGTTTCACAAGTTCGAGAGTGTACTTCAGAATTAATGAAAATCGCTAAGACAAAAGGGATCCCAATTTTTATTGTAGGTCATGTGACGAAAGAGGGGGCAATTGCCGGCCCACGACTACTAGAACACATGGTAGATGCAGTGTTATATTTCGAGGGTGAAAGACATCATACATATCGAATATTAAGAGCAGTTAAAAATCGTTTTGGATCTACTAATGAAACAGGGATTTTTGAGATGAAAGAGTTAGGATTAGTAGAAGTGCTGAATCCATCAGAAATATTTTTAGAAGAGAGACCTTTTGGAGTAGCAGGTTCCACTGTTGTTGCTTCTATGGAAGGAACTAGACCTGTACTTGTTGAACTACAGGCACTTGTCTCTCCAACGAGTTTTGGAAATGCAAGGCGAATGGCAACAGGGATAGATCACAATAGAGTGTCGTTAATTATGGCTGTATTAGAAAAGAGAATGGGTCTTTTATTACAAAATCAAGATGCTTATTTAAAGGTTGCCGGAGGACTGAAGTTAGATGAGCCGGCTGTAGACTTAGCTGTTGCGGTAAGTATAGCATCAAGCTTTCAAGATAAACCTACTAATCCAACAGATGTAGTCATTGGTGAAATTGGTTTAACAGGAGAAGTTAGAAGGGTATCTAGAATAGAGCAAAGAGTACAAGAAGCAGCTAAACTAGGATTTAAAAGAGCGATAATTCCATCAAAAAATATTGGTGGGTGGAGTTTTCCTGAAGGAATGGAAATAATAGGTGTTAATACGGTACATGAAGCATTAAAATACGTGTTAGGAGGGTAGAGATGGAGGATCAAAAACAAAAAGCTAAATCAATGTTGCCAGTTTTAGAAATGATTGCTCCAGGTACACCATTGCGAGATGGCATTGATAATGTACTTAGAGCTCAGACTGGTGGATTAATTGTACTTGGCTTTAATGATGAAACAAAGGAAATGGTCGATGGAGGTTTTCATATTAATGACCCTTTCTCTCCAGCTAGCTTATATGAATTAGCTAAAATGGATGGAGCACTCATTTTAAATGAAACAGGGACAAAAATCCTGTTGGCAAATGCACAATTAATACCAGATCAATCAATATTTACAAAAGAAACTGGTATGCGTCATCGAACTGCAGAACGAGTATCAAGACAGACAGGAAACTTAGTCATTGCTATTTCGCAAAGACGTAATGTGATTACCTTATATAAAGGTAATTTACGCTATACGCTGCGAGATATTGGCGTGATTTTAACAAAAGCTAATCAGGCGATTCAAACCCTTGAAAAATATAAAATTGTGTGGAATCAAGGGATTACTTCACTTAGCATTTTAGAATTTGAAGAGCTAGTTACATTATTTGAAGTTGTAAATGTGTTACATAGTGTTGAAATGGTACTTCGAATTAAAAATGAAATTAATAACTATGTAATTGAACTTGGTGATGAAGGAAGGCTGATTGAATTACAGTTAATTGAGATCATTTCGGACCTTGAGGAGGAGGCATTACTTTTAATAAAGGATTATCATTATAGTAAGGAAGAAGATCCTAAAAGTATTTTGCAAAAACTCCAAGAGCTCGCAAACGAAGAATTGTTAGAGGATCATGACATTATTAAATTGTTAGGTTATCCAAATAACACTAATCTTGAGGAAATGGTAGAACCTAGAGGGTATCGGATGTTGATGAAAATTTCTAGACTGCCGCCGCTAGTGATTGAAAACTTAACACAGCGATTTAAGCACCTTAAAGGAATCTACAAGGCTACTCTTGCTGAGTTAGATGATGTTGATGGAATTGGTGAAATTCGTGCAAAAAAAATCAAAGAAGGGTTAAAACGAATTCAAGAGCAACTGTATATCAATAGACATAACTAAGTTACTTCGTCTAAGATAGAGTTAATTATTTATTTAAAGGAGGTGGCGAGTTGATAAAGAGGATCGTTCAAGTTATTTATATTTTTGTCGGAAGTACTTTAGGTTTAGTACTTTTTCCACTATTAGATAAACTGTTGAAAACAGAGTTACCTAATATATTGCAAAATTCTTATGTGCAGGCTTTAAGTGGAGCAGTGATCTTTTTTATTTTATCGCTTTGGTTAGTTGATCCAACAGTAACGTTTATCAAGTATATTGAGGAGAAATTATTAAAAGCTCCTATTTCAATGATTTTGTTTGGTAGTTTAGGACTTGTTTTTGGACTTATTCTGGCATTTCTTATTTCATTGCCAATTGACTCAATTAGATTACAGTATGTTTCATCAATTATTCAAATCGTTATTACGATTTTATTAGGATATTTAGGTTTTCAAGTTGGGATTAAAAAGAGAGAAGAATTATTGAGTTTATTTACTCTATCTTCAAAAGCTAAGAAAAAAGCTGCTGAAGAGCAAGATGCATCTTTTGATATACCAGTTAAAATTTTAGATACTAGTGTAATCATCGATGGTCGTATTGCTGATATTTGTCAAACTGGATTCATTGAAGGAACTATTGTGATTCCACAATTTGTATTAGCAGAATTACAATATATAGCTGATTCCTCAGATACGTTAAAACGAAATAGAGGACGAAGAGGATTAGATATTCTAAATAGAATTCAAAAAGAGCTAGCTATGAAAGTTGAAATCTACGAAGGGGATTTTGAAGATGTTCCCGAAGTAGATGCTAAGTTAGTAAAACTTACTAAATTAAAAAATGGTATTTTAGTGACAAATGACTTTAATTTAAATAAGGTAAGTGAACTACAGCAAATTAAGGTTTGGAATATTAACGATCTAGCTAATGCAATTAAACCAGTAGTATTACCTGGGGAAGTATTAACTGCTTTTGTAGTAAAAGAAGGTAAAGAAAAACTACAAGGTGTTGCATATTTAGACGATGGTACAATGATTGTTGTTGAAGATGGTAAAGAATCAATTGGTAAACGAGTAGAGACAGTCGTTACGAGCGTACTACAAACTTCTGCAGGTCGTATGATTTTTGCAAAGGTAAAGTAAGTTAGAGGGGTATACGTAAAATGCAATATAAGGTCATCATTCCAGCAGCGGGCTCTGGCTCACGAATGGGTGCAGGTTATAATAAATTATTTCTTAAAATAATTAGCTCGCCAATTATTGAATTAACTTTAAAAGTTTTTGGCGAAGATGATCGTTGCAATGAGATTATCTTACCGATTAAAGAATCAGAAAAACAGTTTTTTGAAACATTAAATTTGCCAAGTTGTATTCAAAATAAAATAACCTACGTAAATGGTGGAGCAGAAAGGCAAGAAAGTGTTTATAATGGTTTAGTTTCAATAAAGGATACTGAAAGTTTTATTTTAGTACATGACGGGGCGAGACCATTTGTAACAAATGCAGTGATTGATCGGATTCTTGAAAAGATGAATGAACATGAGGCAGTCATCTGTGCTGTTCCAATGAAAGATACAATAAAGAAAGTGATTGATCATGAAGTCGTTGAAACAATTGATCGTTCTACACTTTGGGGAGTACAGACTCCCCAAGCTTTTACATACAATTGCTTAATAGAAGCGCATCAAAAAGCAATCGAAAATGGTTATTTAGGAACTGATGATGCAAGCTTAGTCGAGTGGAACGGAAGTAAAGTTTTTGTAGTAAATGGAGATTATAACAATATTAAAGTAACAACTAAAGAAGACTTGTTTTTTGCAAAAACAATCTATGAACAATATAGAAGTTAGAAGGTGTTTACATGTTTAGAATTGGACAAGGGTTTGATGTTCACGCTTTTGCAGAAAATCGCCCGTTAATTATTGGTGGAATTGAGATTCCATACGAATTAGGTTTATTAGGTCATTCTGATGCAGATGTTCTTCTTCATACAATTTCGGATGCATTGCTAGGGGCTATTGGTGAAGGAGATATAGGTAGACATTTTCCGGATACAGATCCAGCTTTTAAAGATGCTGATTCAGCAAAACTACTTCAACACGTATTCCATCTTGTTAAGGATAAAGGCTATGAGTTAGTTAACGCGGATTGTACGATTATTGCTCAAGCGCCTAAAATGGCTCCATATATCGAATTAATGAGAGAGCGAATTGCAGAACTGCTTGAAACGACATCTGATTGTATTAATGTAAAAGCAACAACAACTGAAAAATTAGGTTTTACAGGAAGAAAAGAAGGAATTGCATCCCAAGCGGTTGTATTGTTACAAAAGAAGGCTTAAACTAATAAAGTATATTAATTATTCAGTGGAGAGTGTCTATAAATGTCAAATAGAGTAAGAGTTCGTTATGCACCTAGTCCGACAGGTCATTTACATATTGGAAATGCCCGTACAGCATTATATGTATATTTATTTGCTAAGCATTTTAATGGTGATATGGTATTACGTATTGAAGATACTGATATTGAACGTAATGTTGAAGGTGGCGAAGAAAGTCAAGCGAAATATTTACACTGGTTAGGGATCGATTGGGATGAAGGTCCGGATAAAGGTGGCGAATACGGTCCTTATCGTCAATTAGAAAGACTAGACTTGTACAAACAATATGCCAATGAATTAATTGAGAATGGTCATGCATACAAGTGCTATTGTACAGAGGAAGAGCTTGCAGCGGAACGTGAAGCACAATTAGCGGCTGGTCATCCAACTACACGTTATAGCGGGAAGTGTCGTCATTTAACAGCTGAAGAAAGAGCTGTAAAAGAGGCAGCAGGTGCAGAGTATACTATTCGTTTTGCAGTACCAGCAAACGAAACGTATGAATGGGAAGATATCGTTCGTGGAAATATTAAATTTGAATCAAAAGATATCGGAGACTGGGTTCTTGTTAAAAAGAACGGAATCGCTACTTATAACTACGCTGTAGTAGTTGACGATGCATTAATGAAGATTAGTCACGTACTACGCGGTGAAGAGCATATTTCTAATACGCCTAAACAATTAATGGTATATCGTGCATTAAATTGGGATGCTCCAGATTTTGGTCATATGGCTGTAATTGTGAACGAAAACCGTAAAAAGCTTTCAAAACGTGACGAATCTGTATTACAATTTATTGAGCAATATCAAAATCTTGGTTACTTACCAGAAGCATTATTTAACTTTATTGCTCTTCTTGGTTGGTCACCAGTTGGCGAGGAAGAGATTTTCAGCAAGGATGAATTTATTAAAATTTTCGATCCTAGCCGTTTAAGTTCTGCGCCAGCTATGTTTGATAAGCAAAAATTAACTTGGATTAATAATCGATATATTAAAGAACAACCATTAGAAAAAGTTGTAGAAATTGCATTACCACATCTAATTAAAGCTGGTTTTGTAAGTGAAGAACGCACTGCAGATGAAAATCTATGGGTTACAAATTTAGTAGCTTTATATCAAGACCAAATGAGTTTTGGAGCCGAAATTGTAGAACTATCAAGCTTATTCTTCAAAGAGGTCTTAACATTCGGTGAAGAAGAGCAAGCTGTTATTTCTGAAGAGCAAGTAAAGGAAGTACTTTCAGCATTAGTTGAAGAACTAAAAGCTTCTGAAGAATTTACAGTTGATTCGATTAAAGCTGCAATGAAATCAGTTCAAAAGTCAACTGGACAAAAAGGTAAAAAGTTATTTATGCCAATCCGTGTTGCAACAACTGGTCAATGTCATGGTCCAGAATTACCAGCAGCTATGACTTTATTAGGAAAAGAAAAAGTTATTGCTCGTTTACAACAAATAATTGGTTAACATTTTGATTAATTTGTAATATATATAAGTAATATTCATATAGGTAAAATGTTGAAAGGGAAAAGTAAATGATTACTCGTTACCTAGAGAGAATCACATTGGTGGAAGTGATTTTAACGATAATCATGGAAGTGCCCCCTTGAGTCCTTAGCCGAAAAATACGTTTTAGTAGGCTAAGGCGGTGGAAACCGTTATATTACATGAGTTGAGATAATTTATTTTATCTAAACAGAGTGGAACCGCGCGTAAAGCGTCTCTGTGTATTTTATGTACACAGGGACGCTTTTTATTTTTATAGAGAAAAAAATCAAATTCTTAATAAATTCTTTAAGGGGAAATGAAGATGCTAAAGTACATGAAGGAAGATGTAGCGACGATATTTGAACGCGACCCAGCCGCTACTAGCTATTTAGAAGTTATTCTTACGTATGCTGGTTTACATGCTTTATGGCTTTATCGATTTGCGCATTATTTCTATCGAAAAAAATGGCACTTTATTGCAAGAAGTATTTCACAGTTTGCGCGTTTTTTAACTGGTATCGAGATTCACCCAGGTGCGAAAATTGGTAGACGGTTTTTTATCGATCACGGAGCGGGAGTCGTAATTGGAGAAACATGTGAAATAGGTGATGATGTTACGATTTATCAAGGAGTAACATTAGGTGGAACCGGGAAGGAGAAAGGTAAGAGACATCCAACCTTATTGAATGGTGTACTTGTAGCTACGGGAGCAAAGGTTCTAGGGTCAATCACAATCGGAGAAAATGCAAAAATCGGTGCAAACTCAGTTGTACTAAAGGATGTTCCAAATAATACTACGGTTGTTGGTATACCTGGAAAGATAGTTGTTCAAGATGGAATTAGAGTAAATAATCAATTTGATCACTCTGATCTACCTGACCCAGTAGCAGATCGATTACTACAACTAGAAGCGGAATTAGAAGAGCTAAGAAGCCTAATGAGAATATCTGAAAGGAAGTAACACTTATGGCAATTCAAATTTATAATACATTAACAAGGAATAAAGAAGAATTTAAGCCTATAGAAGAAGGCAAGGTCAAAATGTATGTATGTGGACCAACAGTATATAATTATATACACATTGGTAATGCAAGACCTGCAATTGTTTTTGATACAGTAAGACGTTATTTTGAATATCGTGGATACGAAGTAAATTATGTTTCAAATTTCACAGATGTTGATGATAAGTTAATCAAAGCAGCAAATGAATTAGGTTCAGATGTCCCAACTATAGCAGATCGTTTTATTAATGCATATTTTGAAGATGTTCAAGCGCTAGGCTGCAAAACAGCAACGAATCATCCGCGCGTAATGGATAATATGGACATTATAATCGAGTTCATCGATGAGTTAGTAAAAAAAGGTTATGCATATGAATCCGAAGGTGATGTTTATTTCAAAACGAAGGAATTTGATGGTTATGGTAAACTTTCACACCAATCAATTGAAGACCTTCGAATTGGTGAAAGAATTGAAGTTGGTGAAAAGAAAGTAGATCCATTAGACTTTGCTTTATGGAAGGCAGCAAAGCCAGGTGAAATTTCTTGGGAAAGTCCGTGGGGGAAAGGTAGACCAGGATGGCATATTGAGTGCTCAGCAATGGCAAAGAAATATCTTGGAGAAACTATCGATATTCATGCAGGTGGTCAAGACTTATCATTCCCACACCATGAGAATGAGATCGCTCAGTCAGAAGCTTTAAGTGGGAAAACTTTTTCAAATTATTGGATGCATAATGGATACATCAATATTGATAACGAAAAAATGTCTAAATCATTGGGGAACTTTGTATTAGTACATGACATAATTAAAGTCATTGATCCGATGTTATTACGTTTCTTCATGTTATCAGTGCATTACCGTCATCCAATTAACTATAGCGAGGAAATTTTACAAGAGGCTAAAAATGGTTTTGAACGTATTAAAACAGCTTACCAAAATAGTAAGCATCGTTTAGAAAGCAGTACGAATTTAACAGAAGATGACAATAAGTGGTTAAAAGAAATAGCAGATGAAAAAACAATCTTCACAAAAGTAATGGATGATGACTTTAATACGGCTAATGCCATTTCAGTTTTATATCAGTTAGCTAAATTGGCAAATCAATATTTACTACAGACACATACGTCTACAAATGTATTAAATCAATTAATAGCAACTTTTGATGAATTATCAAATGTACTAGGCATTACGTTAGTTGAAGAACAAGCAATGCTAGATGATGAAATCGAAGCATTAATTCAAAAACGAACAGATGCACGAAAAAATCGTGATTTTGCATTAGCGGACCAAATTCGTGACCAATTAAAAGAAATGAATATTATCATTGAAGATACTCCTCAAGGTATTCGCTGGAAAAGAGGATAATTTCATGATCGAAAGTAACCAAAATATTGATGCTAAACAACTAAACAGTTTAGCACTTGCTTATATAGGTGATGCTGTATATGAAATTTATGTACGTCATCACCTCCTTGAAAAAGGAACAGTAAGACCTAATCAACTACACCGAGCAGCAACAAGATTTGTTTCTGCGAAAGGACAAGCTAAAGTAATTAGAGAAATGCTATATACTGAAATATTGTCAGAAGAAGAAGTTGCAGTTGTTAAAAGGGGTCGTAATGCAAAGTCAGGAACTGTACCAAAAAATACTGATGTACAAACATATCGATATGCAACCGCAATGGAAGCGTTAATTGGATACCATTATTTATTAAAAAATGAAGAAAGACTCAATACAATTGTACATTTTGCAATTCAATATATTGAGAATGATAAAGGAGCATAATATGTCTGAGGAATTTATTATTGGACGTAATCCAGTTATGGAAGCAATACGTTCAGGTCGAGATATAAATAAAATTTGGGTTAGCGAAGGTGCAAATAAAGGTCAAATCCATAAACTTTTAGAATTAGCTAACCAAAACAAAGTGATTGTTCAAACTGCACCAAACAAGAAATTAGATGGAATGGTTAAAGGAAATCACCAAGGTGTCGTAGCGCAAGTAGCTGCATATGAATATGTGGAAATTGATGATTTATTTGAAGTTGCTAGTAGTCGAAATGAACAACCGTTCTTCTTAATTCTTGATGAGATTGAAGACCCTCATAATTTAGGCTCAATTATGAGAACTGCAGATGCAGTTGGTGCTCATGGAATTATTATTCCAAAGAGAAGAGCGGTAGGTTTAACTTCAGCGGTTGCAAAAGCTTCAACTGGAGCGATCGAATACATTCCAGTAGCTCGAGTAACAAACTTAGCAAGAACTGTAGATGAATTAAAAGAAAGAGGAGTATGGATTTTTGGCACAGATGCAAAAGGTGCTGATGACTATCGTAACATGGATGGCCAAATTTCTCTTGGGTTAATTATTGGTAGCGAAGGTAAAGGTATGAGCAGGATCTTAAAGGAAAAATGTGATTTCCTCATTAAGCTACCAATGGTCGGTAAAGTTACATCGTTAAATGCGTCTGTTGCGGCTAGTTTATTAATGTATGAAATACATCGTAAGAGACACCCGCTTGGATCGTAAAAAGAAAGAGATACTTATTGTAGATGGTTATAACATGATTGGAGCTTGGCCGAATCTTAGGAAACTTCGAGAAATTGACTTTGACAAATCACGTGATTATCTAATTACTCAACTCGCTGAGTATAAGGCATATACAGGGATGCATATAATTGTTGTATTTGATGCTCATTTTGTTAATGGAATCGAAAAGATCGACAAGAATTCAAAGATTGAAGTGATTTTTACTCGAAAAAATCAGACGGCTGATGAAAAAATTGAAAAACTTGCAATTGAGCTTCGTCATGTTAACCATCATATTTATGTTGCGACATCTGACTTTACTGAGCAATGGCAAATATTTGGACAAGGTGCATTTCGTATACCTGCGATGGAACTATATCGATCGGTTACTCAAAATAAAAAAATGATAAGTAGTCGAATTAGTGAAATACCTGATCAAAGACTGACAATTAGCAAGACTTTAAATTCCGAACAAACAGAAATTTTAGAAAAATGGCGAAGAGGGGAACGATGACTTATTGTTTCCTTCTTCTTTGTGCTGTATAATTTAATTAAATTGTTTGGTCGGAGGTGCTAATTTTGAACGTTGAACAGGAATTGAAGCTAATGATAGAGTATGGACCTTTAGAAGATGAGGTAATTCTCGAATATGTTCGAGAAGGTGATCAAGAGGCACTAACATTTTTAATCCAAAAGTACCGAAATTTCGTTAAAGCAAAATCTAGGTCTTATTTCCTAATAGGAGCAGACCGTGAAGACATCATACAAGAAGGTATGATTGGATTATACAAAGCAATTCGTGATTATAAAGAAGACAAGCTCTCGTCCTTCAAGGCGTTTGCAGAATTATGCATAACAAGACAAATTATTACAGCGATTAAAACAGCTACTAGACAAAAGCACATCCCGTTAAATTCTTATGTTTCATTGGACAAGCCTATTTATGATGAGGAATCTGATCGTACTTTACTGGATGTTTTAACAGAAACAAAAAACATGGACCCAGAGGAACTTGTTATCAACCAAGAAGAAAATGTGGACATAGAGCTTAAAATGTCTGAATTATTAAGCGATTTAGAAAGGAAAGTATTATCACTCTATTTAGATGGTCGATCTTACCAAGAAATATCAGAAGAGTTAAATAGACATGTGAAATCGATTGATAATGCATTACAAAGAGTGAAACGAAAGCTTGAAAGATATATGGAAATAAGAGAACTGTCAGTTTAGTAAGATCAAGAAATTCCTTTATATCTCAATAATAGATAGGAATACAATGGTTAGAAATGAATTTGACAGTTTATAGTTCGCATGGTACATTTTTAATGGATAATTATAGATGAATTAGGTTGGTGTCACCATGAGAAAAAAAGTTGTCCTTTCGTGCGCTAATTGCAATAATAGAAATTACTCCACGATGAAGAATTCCTCTTCTGTAGAACGTTTGGAGATGAAAAAGTTTTGTAAAACATGCAATGAGCATACCACACATAAAGAAACAAAATAAATGAAGTAAGATAAATGATAATTGCGAATGTCCTTATTCATTATTTAAACTAAAGATTTAGCACTTTTTTGGACAAGGCGGACGTTTCGTAAATCTCTAAACTAGTATATATGGGGGTTGCATCTGTGGGTCGTATCGGTAAGTTTTTTCGCGAAGTAAAAAGTGAAATGAAAAAAGTTTCATGGCCTAAACGTAAAGAATTAGTTAATTCAACAGTTACAGTTTTAGCTACAGTTTTATTCTTTGTAGTATTCTTTGCTGTAGTTGACACAGGACTTTCTAAACTAATTCGACTTATTCTTGAATAAGTTAAAACTAATTGTGCTATAATGAGTGATAATGTTTAAAAAAAAGCCCGGTGACGGGTTTTTTAATTTGCAAAGAAAGTTGACCGGGGAGGGAAGGACGAGTAGTCCTCTAACATGGAAAAAAGATGGTATGTAGTTCATACTTACTCAGGATATGAGAATAAAGTAAAAGCAAATTTAGAAAAACGTGTAGAAACAATGGGAATGCAGGATAAAATTTTCCGTGTAATAGTTCCAGAAGAATCAGAAGTAGAAATGAAGAACGGTAAAGAGAAAGTAACAAAACGTAAAGTATTTCCAGGTTATGTACTAGTTGAACTAGTGATGACTGATGATTCTTGGTATGTTGTTCGTAATACACCGGGAGTAACTGGTTTCGTTGGCTCGGCTGGATCTGGTTCAAAACCAACTCCACTGTTAGAAGAAGAAATTACACATATTCTAAAACATATGGGTCTAGATGAACAAATAATTGATTTTGATTTAGATATTAATGAAGTGGTTCGATTAAAAGAAGGTCCATTTGCTAATTACACTGGATCGATTAAGGAAATCGACTTCGAAAAGAAAAAAGTGACTGTGTTAGTAGAATTCTTTAATAAAGAAACGCCAGTTGAACTGGATTTACATCTTGTTGAAAAATTATAATACAAGACCTTGCATTTTTAATTTTAAAATGTTAGACTTTTAAAGGTCAATATGCATCGAAATGATGATATTAACTTCTGTATAAGAATATGCATGTAAATGCAAAACGATATGAGTGGGAGGGTGTAAAACCCTATTACCACATCACGGACTTAAGGAGGTGTGTCTCGTGGCTAAAAAAGTAATTAAAATGGTAAAATTGCAAATTCCTGCAGGGAAAGCAAACCCAGCACCACCAGTTGGTCCTGCACTAGGACAAGCAGGTGTTAACATCATGGGATTCTGTAAAGAGTTCAACGCTCGTACAGCTGACCAAGCTGGTCTAATTATTCCTGTTGAAATCACTGTATTCGAAGATCGTTCGTTTACATTTATTACGAAAACTCCTCCTGCTGCTGTGCTTCTTAAAGTAGCGGCTGGTATCGAGTCTGGTTCTGGTGAACCAAATCGTAAAAAAGTAGCAACAGTTAAACGCGATAAAGTGCGTGAGATTGCTGAACAAAAAATGCCTGACTTAAATGCTGCTTCTGTTGAAGCTGCTATGCGTATGGTAGAAGGTACTGCACGTAGTATGGGTATCGTTATTGAAGACTAATCCCATCTTCAATAAGGTGTGATTGAGGAGGTTGCGAACATCATTTGATGTGTTTTATCGCAACCTTTATTCGTGGGAGGAAAATCCGTTAAAACCACATTAGGAGGAATAAAACATGGCTAACAAAGGTAAAAAATACCAAGAAGCTATTAAATTAGTAGATCGTACAGCTGTTTACCCAGTAAACGAAGCTGTTGAACTTGTTAAAAAGACTGCAACTGTTAACTTTGATGCAACAGTTGAAGTAGCATTCCGTTTAGGAGTAGATCCAAAGAAAGCTGACCAACAAATTCGTGGTGCAGTAGTTCTTCCACACGGTACTGGTAAAGTACAACGTGTATTAGTATTCGCTAAAGGTGAAAAAGCTAAAGAAGCTGAAGCTGCTGGTGCTGATTTCGTAGGCGATGCTGACATGATTAACAAAATCCAACAAGGTTGGTTCGATTTTGATGTAGTAGTAGCAACTCCAGACATGATGGCTGAAGTTGGTAAATTAGGACGTGTATTAGGACCTAAAGGTTTAATGCCAAACCCTAAAACAGGTACAGTTACATTTGACGTAACAAAAGCTGTTAACGAAATCAAAGCTGGTAAAGTTGAATACCGTGTTGATAAAGCTGGTAACATTCACGTGCCAATCGGTAAAGTATCTTTCGAAAACGAAAAGTTAGTAGAAAACTTTACAACAATCTTTGAAACTATGTTAAAAGTTAAACCTGCTGCTGCTAAAGGAACATACATGAAGAACGTAGCAATCACTTCAACTATGGGCCCTGGTATTAAAGTAGACACAGCTAGTTTCTAAGATAAAAAACAAAGTTGACAATTCGACAAGAACTCTCTATAATGGAGATTGTCTTGCTAATTAAATAGACTACCGTAGACAGTAGGTGCTATAGCTTAATATCCTACCGAGGTGTATAACTGATAAATTCGTGCATATACAACCTCCATGTCTTTTTTTCGAAAAGTTCGTGGAGGTTTTGCTATGGTTACACTTTTGCGGTATACACACTAAAATCCACAGGAGGTGTAATAAATGAGCGCAGTATTAGAAGCTAAAAAACAAATTGTATCTGAAGTATCTGCTAAATTACGTGATAGCAAAGCAACAGTTGTTGTTGACTACCGTGGTTTAAACGTTGCTGAAGTAACTGAATTACGTAAGCAATTACGTGAAGCTGGCGTTGAGTTCAAAGTTTACAAAAACACTTTAACTCGTCGTGCTGCTGAAGAGGCTGGCTTAGCTGGTTTAAACGAATCATTAACTGGTCCAAACGCAATCGCGTTTAGCATGGAGGATGTAATCGCTCCTGCTAAAGTAATCAACGATTTCGCTAAAAAACATGAAGCTTTAGAAATCAAAGCTGGTGTAATCGAAGGAAACGTTGCTACTGTTGAAGAAGTTAAGGCTCTTGCTGAACTTCCATCTCGCGAAGGTTTACTTTCTATGTTGCTTAGCGTGCTACAAGCACCAATCCGCAACTTCGCTCTTGCAACTAAAGCAGTTGCAGAACAAAAAGAAGAACAAGGCGCATAATGCCAAGATCGCTTAAAATATATAATTTAAAGGTATAAACAAGGAGGAAATTAACAATGACTAAAGAACAAATCATTGAAGCAGTTAAAAATATGACTGTATTAGAATTAAATGACTTAGTAAAAGCAATCGAAGAAGAGTTCGGCGTAACTGCTGCTGCTCCTGTAGCTATGGTAGGTGGCGCTGTAGAAGCTGCTGCTGAGAAAACTGAATTTGATTTAGTATTAGCAAGCCCTGGCGACCAAAAAATCAAAGTAATCAAAGTTGTTCGTGAATTAACTGGTTTAGGATTAAAAGAAGCTAAAGAATTAGTTGACAACACTCCTAAAGCAATTAAAGAAGGAATCAGCAAAGAAGAAGCTGAAGAAATGAAAGCTAAACTTGAAGAAGTTGGCGCTAACGTAGAAGTTAAGTAATTTCTAAAAGTTTTTAAGAAAGCTCGCATTTATGCGAGCTTTTTTTGTACATATGGAATTATTTTTGGGAAGACTGTTGATAAGTATATATATGGAAGAAGGATTTTTTTATGGCAGATCATTATTTTACAAATCAACCGAATAGTAAAACTGATAAAAAGATATTTTCGTTTACTCTGAGAGGAAATGAGTTGAAATTCCATTCTGATTCTGGTGTTTTTTCTAAGAATGAAGTTGATTTTGGATCACGTGTTTTAATCAACGCGTTCACATTCCCTCAAGTTGAAGGTGATATTTTAGATGTCGGATGTGGTTACGGTCCAATAGGATTATCGATTGCAAAAGATGATTCTAATCGAATAGTTGAAATGGTTGATGTGAATTTAAGGGCGATTGAATTAGCAAAAGAAAATGCGGATGTAAATAAAATAGAAAATGTAAAAATCTATGAAAGTAGCATCTATGAAAACGTAAGTGGTGAATATGCTGCTATTTTAACAAATCCTCCAATTCGTGCTGGAAAAAGTGTTGTTCATGAAATTTTAAAAGGTGCTCATGAAAGATTGGTCTCGGGTGGAGAGCTTTGGGTTGTTATACAAAAGAAGCAAGGAGCGCCATCTGCTCTTGATTTATTGAAAGAAACTTTTGATGAGGTTGAAGTAGTAAAAAAAGATAAAGGATATTATATCATAAAAAGCAAAAAAGATTGACTGTATTTTTTGCTTGTGATAGTATTATTAAATGCCAATATATATTTATTTTCAAAAATGATTTTTTTTGAAAGTGAGTATATTTCTATATTCTTTGGAAATGATAGTAAAATGACTGTCGTTGAGTTTAATAAATGGTTTTCATTTTGAAACCATTTTATTTTTTGTTTAACAAGTAAGGGGTTATTTCTGCTTATTTGTTACTATTTTTTTGTTTTAAATACTCTTGATTTAAGGGGTGAATATGTTGACAGGTCAACTAGTTCAATATGGACGACACCGCCAACGCAGAAGTTATGCTCGTATCAGTGAAGTTTTAGAGTTACCTAACTTAATTGAAATTCAAACAGCATCTTACCAATGGTTCTTAGATGAAGGTTTGAGAGAAATGTTCCAAGACATTTCACCAATTGAGGATTTCACAGGTAATCTATCATTAGAGTTCATTGATTACAGCCTAGGTGAGCCGAAGTATGTTGTAGAAGAATCGAAAGAGCGTGACGTAAACTACGCTGCTCCACTTCGAGTGAAAGTTCGCCTATTAAATAAGGAAACTGGCGAAGTTAAGGAGCAAGACGTTTTCATGGGGGATTTCCCACTGATGACGGACACAGGCACATTCATTATTAATGGTGCTGAACGTGTAATCGTTTCACAATTAGTACGTTCTCCAAGTGTGTACTATAGTGGAAAGATCGACAAAAATGGTAAAAAAGGTTTTACGGCTACAGTTATTCCGAATCGTGGTGCTTGGTTAGAGTACGAAACGGACGCGAAGGATGTAGTTTATGTACGTATTGACCGTACAAGAAAATTACCTGTAACGGTACTACTACGTTCGCTTGGGTTTGGTACAGACCAAGAGATTCTAGACTTATTAGGCGAAAATGAATACCTACGTAATACACTTGAAAAAGATAATACAGATAGCACCGAAAAGGCGCTTCTTGAAATCTATGAAAGATTACGTCCGGGTGAACCACCTACAGTAGAAAACGCTAAAAACCTATTAATTACTCGCTTCTTTGATCCGAAGCGTTATGACTTAGCTAGCGTTGGACGCTACAAAATAAATAAAAAATTACACATTAAAAATAGACTGTTTAACCAACGTATTGCAGAAACATTAGTGGATCCAGAAACTGGTGAAATTATTGTAGAAAAAGGGACAACTCTTGATCGCCGTACGTTAGACCGTATTCTTCCATTCTTAGAAAAGAATATTGGTGAAAAGGTTGCTCACCCTGCTGGTGGCGTATTAGAAGATGAGATTACTTTACAATCTATTAAAATTTACGCTCCTGTAGAAGATGGTGAACAAGTTATTCAAGTTATTGGAAATGCGAATGTAAGCAAAAGTGTGAAAAACATTTCACCTGCAGACATTATTGCTTCAATTTCTTACTTCTTTAACCTGCTACATAACGTAGGTGACACTGACGATATTGACCATTTAGGTAATCGTCGTTTACGTTCAGTTGGTGAATTACTTCAAAACCAATTCCGTATCGGTCTATCTCGTATGGAACGTGTAGTACGTGAACGTATGTCAATTCAAGATACGAACGCAGTTACTCCACAGGCATTAATTAATATTCGCCCTGTAATTGCTTCAATTAAAGAATTCTTTGGTAGCTCGCAGTTATCTCAATTCATGGACCAAACAAATCCTCTTGCTGAATTAACTCATAAACGAAGACTATCAGCACTTGGACCAGGTGGTTTAACACGTGAACGTGCAGGATTTGAAGTGCGTGACGTTCATTACTCTCACTATGGTCGTATGTGTCCGATTGAAACGCCTGAGGGACCAAACATCGGATTAATTAACTCATTATCTTCTTATGCAAAAGTAAATCAATTTGGTTTCATTGAAACCCCATATCGTCGTGTAGACCCTGAAACTGGACGTCTAACTGATAAAATTGACTATTTAACTGCTGACGAAGAAGATAACTATGTAGTTGCCCAAGCGAATGCTCGTTTAGGTGAAGATGGTAGTTTCTTAGATGAAGATGTAGTTGCTCGTTTCCGTGGTGACAACACTGTTGTAAAACGTGAGCGTATTGACTATATGGATGTATCTCCAAAACAAGTAGTATCAGCTGCGACAGCATGTATTCCTTTCTTAGAGAACGATGACTCAAACCGTGCCCTAATGGGAGCAAACATGCAACGTCAAGCAGTACCATTATTAAACCCTGAATCTCCAATCGTAGGTACAGGTATGGAATACGTATCAGCAAAAGACTCAGGTGCTGCAGTAATTTGTAAACACCCAGGTATCGTTGAACGTGTTGAAGCGAAAGAAGTTTGGGTACGTCGCTACTCAGAAGTAGATGGACAAAAAGTTAAAGGTGACCTTGATAAATATCGTATGTTAAAATTCGTGCGTTCTAACCAAGGTACTTGTTATAACCAACGCCCGATCGTAAGTGTTGGTGACGAAGTAGTAAGAGGTGAAATTCTTGCAGATGGACCTTCAATGGAAAAAGGTGAATTAGCACTAGGACGTAACGTGTTAGTAGCATTCATGACATGGGATGGTTACAACTACGAGGATGCGATCATTATGAGTCGCCGTCTTGTTAAAGAAGATGTTTACACTTCAGTTCATATTGAAGAATATGAATCAGAAGCTCGTGATACAAAATTAGGACCTGAAGAGATCACTCGTGATATTCCAAACGTTGGTGAAGATGCACTTAAAAATCTTGATGAGCGTGGTATTATCCGAATTGGTGCAGAAGTAAAAGACGGAGACTTATTAGTTGGTAAAGTAACGCCTAAAGGTGTAACTGAATTAACTGCTGAAGAACGCCTTCTACATGCAATCTTCGGTGAAAAAGCTCGTGAAGTTCGTGATACATCTTTACGCGTTCCACACGGTGGAGGCGGAATTATTCTTGATGTGAAAGTATTCACTCGTGAAAACGGTGATGAATTACCACCAGGAGTAAACCAACTTGTTCGTGTATATATCGTTCAGAAACGTAAAATCTCTGAAGGGGATAAAATGGCTGGACGACATGGTAATAAAGGGGTTATCTCTCGAATTTTACCAGAAGAAGATATGCCATTCTTACCGGATGGAACGCCAGTTGATATCATGTTAAATCCATTAGGGGTACCTTCTCGTATGAACATCGGTCAAGTATTAGAGCTACACTTAGGTATGGCTGCAAGATATCTTGGCATTCATGTAGCTTCTCCTGTATTTGATGGAGCGCGTGAAGAAGATGTTTGGGGAACAATTGAAGAAGCTGGTATGGCACGTGATGCGAAAACTGTACTTTATGATGGACGTACAGGAGAGCCATTCGATAACCGTGTATCTGTTGGTGTCATGTATATGATTAAACTTGCACACATGGTTGACGATAAGCTACATGCTCGTTCAACAGGACCTTACTCACTTGTTACGCAACAACCACTTGGTGGTAAAGCACAATTTGGTGGACAACGTTTTGGTGAGATGGAGGTTTGGGCACTTGAAGCATACGGTGCTGCTTACACATTACAAGAAATCTTAACAGTTAAATCTGATGACGTTGTTGGACGTGTGAAAACATACGAAGCAATTGTTAAAGGTGAAAATGTACCAGAACCAGGTGTTCCTGAATCATTCAAAGTATTAATTAAAGAATTACAGTCACTTGGTATGGACGTTAAGATGATGTCTGCTACAGACGAAGAAATTGAAATGCGTGATACTGAAGATGATGATGATCAAGCTTCAGAACATTTAGCGATGGATATGGAATACGTAAAAGAATAAGTATTATACAGGGTAAAACCTTAGGACAGAAAGGGAGGTAGGCCCCTTGATAGATGTAAATAATTTCGAGTATATGAAGATCGGACTTGCATCGCCTGACAAAATTCGCTCGTGGTCATACGGGGAAATTAAAAAACCTGAAACAATTAACTACCGTACATTAAAACCTGAAAAAGATGGTCTTTTCTGTGAACGCATTTTCGGTCCTACGAAAGATTGGGAATGTCACTGCGGGAAATATAAACGTGTACGTTATAAAGGTGTAGTATGTGATCGTTGTGGAGTTGAAGTAACTCGTGCAAAAGTACGTCGTGAACGTATGGGTCACATTGAATTAGCTGCACCAGTATCACATATATGGTATTTCAAAGGTATTCCAAGCCGAATGGGACTTGTTTTAGACATGTCCCCTCGTGCTCTGGAAGAAGTAATCTACTTTGCTTCTTATGTAGTAACAGAAGCTGGAGATACTCCTTTAGAAAAGAAACAATTGCTTTCTGAGAAAGAATTCCGCGCTTATCGTGAGCGTTACGGTCAAACTTTCCAAGCATCTATGGGTGCTGAAGCAATTAAAAAATTATTAAGTGATATTAATCTTGAAAAAGATGTAGATTCACTTAAAGAAGAATTAAAAACTGCTCAAGGTCAACGTCGTACAAGAGCAATTAAACGTTTAGAAGTTTTAGAAGCATTCCGTAACTCTGGTAATGAGCCTTCTTGGATGATCTTAGATGTGCTACCAGTAATCCCACCTGAATTACGACCAATGGTTCAATTAGATGGTGGACGTTTTGCAACTTCAGATCTAAACGATTTATATCGTCGTGTAATTAACCGTAACAACCGTTTAAAACGTTTATTAGACCTTGGCGCACCAAGCATCATCGTACAAAACGAAAAACGTATGCTTCAAGAAGCAGTTGATGCGTTAATTGACAATGGTCGTCGTGGCCGTCCAGTTACAGGACCAGGTAACCGTCCATTGAAATCTCTTTCTCACATGCTAAAAGGTAAGCAAGGACGTTTCCGTCAAAACTTACTTGGTAAACGTGTTGACTACTCTGGTCGTTCGGTTATCGTTGTAGGACCAAACTTACAGATGTACCAATGTGGATTACCAAAAGAAATGGCAATTGAATTATTCAAACCATTCGTGATGAAAGAATTAGTAGAGCGTGGTCTAGCACATAACATTAAATCTGCAAAACGTAAAATTGAGCGATTACACCCTGAGATTTGGGATGTATTAGAATCCGTTATCCGTGAGCATCCGGTGTTACTAAACCGTGCCCCAACTCTACACAGACTTGGTATCCAAGCGTTCGAACCTACATTAGTAGAAGGTCGTGCAATCCGTCTGCATCCACTTGTATGTACTGCATACAATGCCGATTTCGATGGTGACCAAATGGCTGTTCACGTACCGTTATCAAGTGAAGCACAAGCTGAGGCTCGTATCCTAATGCTTGCAGCACAAAACATCCTGAACCCGAAAGATGGTAAACCAGTAGTTACACCATCACAAGATATGGTATTAGGTAACTATTACTTAACTCTTGAGCGTGCAGGCGCAGTCGGTGAAGGTATGGTATTTAAAGATATCAATGAGGCGTTAATTGCATACCAAAATGGTTATGTACATTTACATTCTCGTGTTGCTGTTGCTGCTAATTCGTTAAATAACGAAACATTTACCGAAGAACAAAATAATTCATTATTAATTACAACGGTTGGTAAGTTAATCTTTAATGAAATCTTACCTAAGTCGTTCCCATATATTAATGAACCAACTCAGAGTAACCTTGAGAAGGAAACTCCGAAGATGTATTTTGTTGCTAAAGGTTCAAATATTAAAGAAATTATTGAAAGCAGAGAAGAAATTGCTCCTTTCAAAAAGAAAATACTTGGAAACATCATTGCAGAAGTATTTAAACGTTTCAAAATTACTGAAACATCAAAAATGCTAGACCGCATGAAAGATCTTGGATTTAGATATTCTACTAAAGCTGGTATTACAGTTGGTGTATCTGACATCATCGTATTACCTGAGAAACAGCTAATCATTGCTGAAGCTCAAGAAAAGGTAGATAAAGTTCTAAAACAATTCCGTCGTGGTTTAATCACAGAAGATGAGCGTTACGACCGTGTAATCGCAATTTGGAGTGATGCAAAGGATGTTATTCAGGGCAAACTGATGGCTTCCCTAAATAAACGCAACCCAATCTTTATGATGAGTGACTCTGGTGCCCGTGGTAACGCATCTAACTTTACTCAGCTTGCTGGTATGCGTGGTCTGATGGCCAACCCGGCTGGTCGTATCATCGAGTTACCAATTAAATCTTCATTCCGTGAAGGTCTAACGGTACTTGAATACTTCATCTCTACACACGGTGCACGTAAAGGTCTTGCCGATACAGCACTAAAAACAGCCGATTCAGGTTACTTAACTCGTCGTCTAGTTGACGTTGCACAAGATGTAATCGTTCGTCAAGATGACTGTGGTACTGACCGTGGCTTACACGTTAAAGCAATTAAAGAAGGTAACGAAATTATTGAGGGATTATATGATCGTTTAGTTGGTCGTCATTTACGTTCAACTATTCGCCACCCAGAAACAGGTGTATTACTTGCTCAAGAGAACGATTTAATTACAGAAGACTTAGCTCGTGAAATTATCGATGCTGGTATTGAAGAAGTAAATATCCGTTCTGCGTTCACATGTAATACTAACCATGGAGTATGTAAAAAATGTTATGGCCGTAACTTAGCTACAGGTGCTGAAGTTGAGGTTGGTGAGGCAGTAGGTATTATCGCTGCACAATCAATCGGTGAACCAGGTACACAGTTAACGATGCGTACATTCCATACAGGTGGGGTAGCAGGAGACGATATTACTCAAGGTTTACCTCGTATTCAAGAGCTATTTGAAGCACGTAACCCTAAAGGTCAAGCGGTTATTTCTGAAATTGATGGTATTATTTCAATTTCTACTGACGCTAAAGATAAACAAGAAATTATTGTTCAAGGTTCAGTAGAAACTAGAAATTACCCAGTTCCTTATGGCGCTAGACTAAAAGTTCAAGAAGGTGAAACGATTGATCGCGGTCAAGTAATGACTGAAGGTTCAATTGATCCTAAAGAACTTCTAAAAGTAAAAGGTACAAATGCTGTTCAAGAGTACCTACTACGTGAAGTACAAAAAGTATACCGTATGCAAGGGGTAGAAATTGGTGACAAACACGTAGAGGTAATGGTACGTCAAATGCTGAAGAAAGTTCGTGTAATGGATGCAGGTGAAACTGAATTATTACCTGGTACATTATTAGAACTTCACCAGTTCACTGAAGCAAATAAAGAAGCTTTATATGCAGGTAAACAACCAGCTACTGCACGCCCATTATTACTAGGTATTACAAAAGCATCATTAGAAACAGACTCATTCCTTTCTGCTGCATCATTCCAAGAAACAACGCGTGTATTAACAGACGCTGCGATTAAAGGAAAACGTGATGAGTTGCTAGGATTAAAAGAGAATGTTATTATAGGTAAGTTGGTTCCAGCTGGTACTGGTATGAACAGATACCGTAAAGTTGATCTTGTTAAAGATTTGACTGAATCAGTTGAAATGAACGAAGAAGTATTAGTTGAAAAATAATCTTAAAATATTTTATAACTTGAGTTGACATCATTTGATAAAAAATGATATTATATTCAAGGTTGCTCCTAGACAATAGCACTGCTAATCTAAGCAGGTTAGATCCGGGGCTAATTTAGGAATATACAGTTAAAACTGTTTTTGTGAGAAGGAAGGTTTCTTCCTTCTTGCAAAAACTTTGTTTTCAACTTATTATGAACCACCTGGATGTGTGGTCTTATAAATATTTGAAGGGAGGAAAACTCATGCCTACTATTAACCAGTTAGTGCGTAATGGACGTACTTCTAAAGTATGGAAATCAAAATCACCAGCATTAAATAAAGGTTTCAACTCATTAAAGAAAAAATCAACTGATTTATCAGCTCCACAAAAACGTGGTGTTTGTACTCGTGTTGGTACAATGACTCCAAAGAAACCAAACTCAGCTTTACGTAAATATGCTCGTGTGCGTTTAACTAACCAAATCGAGGTAACTGCTTATATCCCAGGTATCGGACACAACTTACAAGAGCACAGTGTTGTTCTTATCCGTGGTGGACGTGTAAAAGACTTACCGGGGGTACGTTACCATATCGTTCGTGGTGCGTTAGATACTGCAGGTGTTGACAAGCGTATGCAAGGTCGTTCTAAATACGGAACTAAGAGACCAAAAGCAGCTAAGAAGTAATAGATAAGATTAGTCGAAAGGAGGAAAACACATGCCACGTAAAGGTCCTGTTGCAAAAAGAGATGTATTGCCAGATCCAATTTACAATTCAAAATTAGTTTCTCGTTTAATCAACAAAATGATGATTGACGGTAAGAGAGGAAAATCTCAAGCTATCTTATACGGAGCTTTTGAATTAATCCAAGAACGTTCTGGTAAAGAACCAATGGAAGTATTCGAAGCAGCTCTTAAAAATATCATGCCAGTTCTAGAAGTTAGAGCTCGTCGTGTTGGTGGTTCTAACTACCAAGTACCAGTTGAGGTACGTCCAGAGCGTCGTACTACTCTAGGTCTTCGTTGGTTAGTAAACTATGCTCGTCTTCGTGGAGAAAAAACGATGGAAGAGCGTTTAGCTAACGAAATTCTTGATGCAGCTAACAACTCAGGTGCTGCAGTTAAGAAACGTGAAGATACACACAAAATGGCAGAAGCGAACAAAGCGTTTGCTCACTACCGTTGGTAAGATTAAAAGCAATTTAGTTATTTCTGCACATAATGAATGTTGGTTAAGTCGTTCACCTATTTTTAATTTAGCTTGCTAGATTAAATAGGTGAACGTCGGATTACATAACTTAGGATGACACAATAGTTCCTTGCTTGTAGTGCTTGCTTAACTTAATAACATGAAATGTGTACAGGAATAACTTTTTCTTGTACTAAAAAAATCCTAACTAATACTGGAAGGGAGAAAGAACCCTGATGACAAGAGAGTTCTCCTTAAATAACACTCGTAATATCGGGATCATGGCTCACATTGATGCTGGTAAAACAACAACAACTGAGCGTATCCTTTATTACACAGGTCGTATTCACAAAATTGGTGAAACTCATGAAGGAGCTTCACAAATGGACTGGATGGAGCAAGAGCAAGAGCGTGGTATCACTATCACATCTGCTGCGACAACAGCTCAGTGGAATAACCACCGTGTAAATATCATTGATACTCCAGGTCACGTAGACTTCACTGTAGAGGTTGAACGTTCTCTACGTGTACTTGATGGTGCAGTAGCAGTACTTGATGCTCAATCTGGTGTTGAGCCTCAAACTGAAACAGTTTGGCGCCAAGCAACTACTTACGGAGTTCCACGTGTAGTATTCGTTAATAAAATGGATAAAATCGGCGCGGATTTCTTATACTCTGTAGGTACGTTACATGAGCGTTTACAAGCTAACGCACACCCAATCCAATTAGCGATGGGTGCTGAAGATAATTTCTGGGGTATTATTGACCTAGTTGAAATGAAAGCTATTAAGTATAACAATGACTTAGGAACTGACATTGAAACGATCGAAATTCCAGAAGAATATAAAGAACAAGCTGAAGAATACCGCGGACGTTTAATCGAAGCAGTAGCTGAGCTTGATGAAGAATTAATGATGAAATATCTTGAAGGTGAAGAAATCACAATTCCTGAATTAAAAGCTGCTATTCGTACAGCTACATGTTCAGTTCAATTCTACCCAGTAGTATGTGGTTCTGCTTTCAAAAACAAAGGTGTTCAATTAATGCTTGATGCAGTAATTGATTACTTACCATCACCATTAGATGTACCAGCAATCAAAGGTACATTACCTGATACTGATGAAGAGAAAGTAGTTCCATCAAGTGATGATGAGCCTTTCGCTGCATTAGCATTCAAAATTATGACTGACCCTTACGTTGGTAAATTAACGTTCTTCCGTGTATACGCTGGTACGTTAGAATCTGGTTCATACGTTCAAAACTCTACAAAAGGTAAGCGTGAGCGTGTAGGACGTATCCTACAAATGCATGCTAACTCTCGTCAAGAGATTTCGAAAGTATACGCTGGAGATATTGCTGCTGCTGTAGGTCTTAAAGACACTACAACTGGAGATACTTTATGTGATGAAAAGAATTTAGTAATTCTTGAGTCAATGGAGTTCCCAGAGCCAGTTATCTCAATTGCAATCGAACCAAAATCTAAAGCTGACCAAGATAAAATGGGTCAAGCATTAGTTAAATTAACTGAAGAAGATCCAACATTCCGTGCACATACTGACCAAGAAACTGGTCAAACAATCATCGCTGGTATGGGTGAACTTCACCTTGATATCATCGTTGACCGTATGCGTCGTGAATTCAAAGTAGAAGCTAACGTTGGTGCTCCTCAAGTAGCATACCGTGAAACTTTCCGTTCTTCTGCACAAGTAGAAGGTAAATTCGTTCGTCAATCAGGTGGACGTGGACAATTCGGACACGTTTGGATTGAATTCTCACCAAACGAAGAAGGAAAAGGCTTCGAGTTTGAAAACGCAATCGTTGGTGGTGTTGTTCCTCGTGAATACATCCCAGCTGTAGCTGCAGGTCTTGAAGATTCTCTTAAAAATGGTGTATTAGCTGGTTTCCCACTAATCGACATTAAAGCGAAATTATTCGATGGATCATACCATGATGTTGACTCAAACGAGATGGCGTTTAAAGTAGCTGCTTCATTAGCTCTTAAAAACGCTGTTAAGAAATGTAACCCAGTTCTACTTGAACCAATCATGAAAGTAGAAGTTGTTATCCCTGAGGAATACTTAGGAGATATCATGGGTGATGTTACTTCTCGTCGTGGACGCGTTGAAGGTATGGAAGCACGCGGTAACGCTCAAGTTGTACGTGCTATGGTACCACTTTCAGAAATGTTTGGTTATGCAACTTCATTACGTTCTAACACTCAAGGTCGTGGAACGTTCTCAATGGTATTTGACCATTACGAAGATGTACCAAAATCAATTTCTGAAGAAATCGTTAAAAAATTTAAAGGTGAGTAATTGATTATTTAGTTCTCATCATGTATAACTATTTATGTTAGATGTTAGCTATAAGGGGTACAAGTTACCCTTTATAGCATAATCATATAAACTAAAAAATAATTTTCTTACATTATAAGGAGGCTTTTTAGAATGGCTAAAGCTAAATTCGAACGTTCTAAACCACACGTTAACATTGGTACAATCGGACACGTTGACCATGGTAAAACTACATTAACTGCTGCTATTACAACTGTATTAGCTAAAGTAGGTGGAGCTGAAGCTCGCGCTTACGATCAAATCGATGGTGCACCAGAAGAAAGAGAACGTGGTATCACAATCTCTACTGCACACGTTGAGTACGAAACAGAAACTCGTCACTATGCACACGTTGACTGCCCAGGTCACGCTGACTATGTTAAAAACATGATCACTGGTGCTGCTCAAATGGACGGCGGTATCTTAGTAGTATCTGCTGCTGATGGTCCAATGCCTCAAACTCGTGAGCACATTCTTTTATCTCGTCAAGTAGGTGTACCTTACATCGTAGTATTCATGAACAAATGTGACATGGTTGACGACGAAGAGTTACTTGAATTAGTTGAAATGGAAATCCGTGATCTATTATCAGAATACGAATTCCCTGGCGATGACATTCCAGTAATCAAAGGTTCTGCTCTTAAAGCTCTTGAAGGAGATGCTGAGTGGGAAGCTAAAATTCATGAATTAATGGCTGAAGTTGATACTTACATTCCAACTCCAACTCGTGAAACTGACAAGCCTTTCTTAATGCCAGTTGAGGATGTATTCTCAATCACTGGTCGTGGTACAGTTGCTACTGGTCGTGTTGAGCGTGGTATCGTTAAAGTTGGTGACGTAGTAGAAATCATCGGTCTTGTTGAAGAGCCAAAATCAACTACTGTAACAGGTGTTGAAATGTTCCGTAAACTTCTTGACCAAGCAGAAGCTGGAGATAACATCGGTGCACTTCTTCGTGGGGTTGCTCGTGACGATATCCAACGTGGTCAAGTTTTAGCTAAACCAGGTTCAGTTAAACAACACACTAAGTTCAAAGCTGAAGTTTACGTTTTATCTAAAGAAGAAGGTGGACGTCACACTCCATTCTTCGCTAACTACCGTCCACAATTCTATTTCCGTACAACTGACGTAACTGGAATCATCCAATTACCAGAAGGCGTTGAAATGGTTATGCCTGGCGACAACATCGAAATGACTGTTGAATTAATCAACGCAATCGCTGTTGAAGAAGGAACTAAGTTCTCTATCCGTGAGGGTGGACGTACTGTAGGCGCTGGCGTAGTTGCTACAATCGTTGAATAATTAAACTTAAAAAGCTTAGAAGATCTATTCTTCTAAGCTTTTTTTATAAGTAAACTGGAAATATTTAAAATATGTATTAATACCGATTCTTGCTTGATTTTAATAATTGAAGATAATATAATAACTAAGTACTGAAGACGACGAGAACATTATTTATTTAAACTTATAACAAATGCTTGCAATAGCATTATTTTTTATGTATAATAGATGATGTTGGTCTTTGACTGCGTAGAAGTGGAAGGTTGCTGATACACCCGGCCGCTTTGCCATGGCGAGTGTAAGGAAATTTCCATGGAGTATGTCTATTATTTAAATAGGCGAAAAAGGAGGGAAAATTATGGCAAAAGAAAAAATTCGTATTCGTTTAAAAGCTTATGATCACCGTATTTTAGATCAATCTGCAGAGAAAATCGTTGAAACAGCGAAACGTTCTGGTGCTTCTGTATCTGGTCCGATTCCGTTACCAACTGAGAAATCAGTTTACACGATCCTTCGTGCGGTTCATAAATACAAAGATTCTCGTGAGCAATTCGAAATGCGCACTCACAAACGTTTAATCGATATCGTGAATCCAACTCCTCAAACAGTTGATTCATTAATGAGACTAGATTTACCATCTGGCGTTGATATTGAAATCAAACTTTAATAACATTATATATAAATTCAGGAGGTGTGACTTATGACTAAAGGAATCTTAGGGAAAAAGATCGGTATGACACAAGTATTTGCTGAAAATGGCGAGTTAATTCCAGTAACTGTAATCGAAGCTACTCCAAACGTGGTTTTACAAAAGAAAACTACTGAAACTGATGGCTACGAAGCTATCCAAATCGGTTTCGCTGACAAACGTGAAAAATTAGCTAACAAACCAGAAAAAGGGCACTCTGCTAAGGCAAACACTGCACCTAAGCGCTTCGTTCGTGAACTTCGCAACGCTGACGTTTCAGCTTATGAAGTTGGTCAAGAAGTCAAAGTAGATATTTTTGCAAATGGTGACATCGTTGATGTAACTGGAACTTCAAAAGGTAAAGGATTCCAAGGTAGCATCAAGCGCCACGGACAATCTCGTGGACCAATGTCTCACGGTTCTCGTTACCACCGTCGTCCAGGTTCAATGGGTCCTGTTGCTCCGAACCGTGTATTCAAAAACAAAGCTTTACCTGGTCAAATGGGTGGAGAAAAAGTAACAGTACAAAACCTACAAATCGTTAAAGTTGACGTTGAACGTAACTTACTATTAGTAAAAGGTAATGTACCAGGTTCTAAAAAATCTTACGTAACTATCCGTACTGCGGTTAAATCTAAATAATTAATTTAGAAGAAAGGAGGAAATAAAATGCCTAAAGTTACTATGTTTAATCAAACAGGTGCTCAAGTAGGAGAAATCGAATTAGCTGATGCTGTATTCGGAATCGCTCCAAACGAACATGCTTTATTTGATGCTGTAATGATGCAACGTGCATCTTTACGTCAAGGTACTCACAAAGTTAAAACACGTTCTGAAGTACGTGGTGGTGGTCGTAAACCATGGAGACAAAAAGGAACTGGCCGTGCTCGTCAAGGTTCAATTCGTTCTCCACAATGGCGTGGTGGTGGTATCGTATTCGGTCCAACTCCAAGATCATATTCTTATAAATTACCTAAAAAGGTACGTCGCTTAGCGATTAAATCTGCTTTATCTACTAAAGTATTAGAACAAAACATGTTAGTTCTTGAAGATTTAACGTTAAACGCACCAAAAACAAAAGATATGGTTACTGTTTTAACTGGCTTATCAGTTGCTAAGAAAGTTTTAATCGTAACAGCTGACCTAAATGAAAACGTGGCTTTATCTGCTCGCAATATCCCTGGAATCACAGTTCTTGCAGCAAATGAAGTAAACGTAATCGACGTTTTACATCATGATACATTAATCATGACTAAAGCTGCGGTGGAAAAAGTAGAGGAGGTGCTTGCGTAATGAAGGATCCTCGTGATATTATCAAACGCCCAGTTATCACTGAAGCTTCTATGGAAGCAATCGCTGAAAAAAAATATACTTTCGAAGTAGATGTAAGAGCTAATAAAACTGAAGTTAAAGATGCTGTTGAAGCAATCTTCGGTGTTAAAGTAGAAAAAGTTAACGTAATGAACTACAAAGGTAAGTTTAAACGTATGGGTAAACATGCTGGTTACACAAACCGTCGTAGAAAAGCAATCGTTAAATTAACTGCTGATAGCCAAGAAATTACATTATTCGAAGGCGTTTAATATTAACTACTAGAAAAGGAGGGAAATTACGATGGGAATCAAAAAGTATAAACCAACCACTAACGGTCGCCGTGGTATGACTACTAATGATTTTGCTGAGATCACTACTGACAAACCAGAAAAATCTTTATTAGCTCCACTTAATAAAAAAGCTGGCCGTAACAACCAAGGTAAAATTACTGTTCGTCACCAAGGTGGTGGACACAAACGTCAATACCGTATCATCGATTTCAAACGAGATAAAGATGGTATACCAGGACGAGTTGCTACAATCGAGTACGATCCAAATCGTTCTGCAAACATTGCGTTAATTAACTACGCTGATGGAGAAAAACGTTACATCCTAGCTCCTAAAAACTTAGTAGTAGGAATGGAAATCGTTTCAGGTCCTGAAGCAGATATTAAAGTAGGTAACGCTTTACCACTTGCTAACATTCCAGTAGGTACTACAATCCACAACATCGAGTTAAAACCAGGTCGTGGAGGACAATTAGTACGTTCAGCTGGTACTTCTGCACAAGTATTAGGTAAAGAAGATCGTTATGTACTAGTTCGTTTAAATTCTGGTGAAGTACGTATGGTATTAGCAACTTGCCGCGCGACAGTAGGTCAAGTTGGTAACGAACATCACGAACTTATTAACATCGGTAAAGCAGGTCGTTCTCGTTGGATGGGTAAACGCCCAACTGTACGTGGATCTGTAATGAACCCAGTTGATCACCCACACGGTGGTGGTGAAGGACGCTCTCCAATCGGACGTAAATCACCAATGTCTCCATGGGGTAAACCAACTCTTGGTTATAAAACTCGTAAGAAAAACAAAGCGTCAGACAAATTTATCGTTCGTCGTCGTAAAAAATAACGCGATTGTGCTACGGTTCACTAGAACCGTAGGTCAATCACGAAGGGAGGTACCACAATGGGACGCAGCCTGAAAAAAGGTCCATTTATTGATGATCACTTATTAGCTAAAGTTGAGAAATTAAACGAAACTGACTCTAAGCAAGTTGTTAAAACTTGGTCACGTCGTTCGACTATTTTCCCACAATTTATCGGACATACTATTGCAGTATACGATGGTCGTAAACACGTACCTGTATATGTATCGGAAGATATGGTAGGTCACAAACTTGGTGAATTTGCTCCAACTCGTACTTACAAAGGTCACGATGCGGATGACAAAAAAACTAGAAGATAATGAGAGGAGGCACTCCAATGCAAGCTAAAGCTGTACTGAGAACAGTTCGAATCGCTCCTCGTAAAGTTCGTCTTGTAGTCGATTTAATCCGAGGTAAACAAGTTGGCGAAGCGATCGCAATCCTTCGACATACGCCGAAAACTGCTTCTCCTGTTGTAGAAAAATTATTAAAATCTGCTATTGCTAACGCAGAGCATAACTATGATATGGATGTTAATAACTTATACATCGAAAAAGTATTCGTTGATGAAGGTGCTACTTTAAAACGTTTCCGCCCTCGTGCACAAGGACGTGCTAGCGCAATCAACAAACGCACAAGCCACATTACAATCGTGGTATCAGAGAAGAAGGAGGGATAATCGATGGGTCAAAAGGTAAATCCAGTCGGACTTCGTGTAGGTATTATTAAAGATTGGGAATCTAAATGGTACGCTGAGAAAGATTACGCTGATCTTTTACATGAAGACATCAAAATTCGTGAGTACATCAGCACTCGTTTAAAAGATTCTGCTGTATCTAAAGTAGAAATCGAAAGAGCTGCTAACCGTGTAAACATTACTGTTCACACTGCAAAACCAGGTATGGTAATCGGTAAAGGTGGTTCGGAAGTTGAAGCTCTTCGTAAAGCTTTAAACAACCTTACTGGCAAACGTGTTCATATCAACATCATTGAAATTAAAAGAGCAGATCTTGATGCTAAATTAGTAGCTGAAAACATCGCTCGTCAATTAGAAAACCGTGTTTCATTCCGTCGTGCTCAAAAGCAAGTACTTCAACGTGCTATGCGTGCTGGTGCATTAGGTATTAAAACACAAGTTTCTGGTCGTCTTGGCGGAGCAGATATTGCTCGTGCAGAATCATATAGTGAAGGTACAGTGCCACTTCATACATTACGTGCGGATATCGATTATGCAACTGCAGAAGCAGATACAACATACGGTAAACTAGGCGTAAAAGTATGGATCTACAAAGGTGAAGTTCTTCCTACAAAAAAGAAAGCTTCTGAGGAAGGAGGAAATTAATTATGTTAATGCCTAAACGTGTTAAATATAGAAGAGAGCATCGTGGAAAAATGCGCGGACGTGCCAAAGGTGGTACTGAAGTAGCATTCGGTGAATTCGGTTTACAATCTACTGAAGCTTCTTGGATTACTAACCGTCAAATTGAAGCAGCGCGTCGTGCAATGACTCGTTACATGAAACGTGGCGGTAAAGTATGGATTAAAATCTTCCCTTCTAAACCTTACACAGCTAAACCTCTTGAGGTTCGTATGGGTAGCGGTAAAGGTGCTCCTGAAGGTTGGGTAGCAGTCGTTAAACCAGGAAAAGTTATGTTCGAAATCGCTGGTGTATCTGAAGAAGTAGCTCGTGAAGCACTACGCTTAGCAGCTCACAAATTACCAGTAAAATGTAAGTTTGTAAAACGTGAAGACAATGGTGGTGATTCTAATGAAAACTAATGAGATTCGCGATCTTACCACTGCTGAAATTGAATTAAAAGTGAAATCTCTTAAAGAAGAGTTATTCAACCTTCGTTTCCAATTAGCTACAGGACAATTAGAGAACACTGCTCGTATCCGCGAGGTTCGTAAAGCAATTGCTCGTATGAAAACTGTAGTACGTGAAAGAGAAATTAACTCTAATAATTAATGATGAGGGGAGGTTTGCACAGTGAGCGAACGTAACCAACGTAAAGTTTACACAGGACGTGTAGTTTCTGATAAGATGGATAAGACAATTACTGTTGTAGTTGAAACTTACAAAACACATAAACTATACGGAAAACGCGTTAAATATTCTAAGAAATATAAAGCGCACGATGAGCTAAACACTGCAAAAGTTGGCGATATCGTAAAAATCATGGAGACTCGTCCATTATCAGCTACAAAACGTTTCCGTTTAGTTGAAATCGTAGAAGAAGCTGTTATTATCTAATAGATGATCGGATATCATTCTTAATCCGAAAGGAGGTCAATTTGACATGATCCAACAAGAAACTCGTTTAAAAGTTGCTGACAATTCAGGTGCACGTGAATTACTTACTATTAAAGTATTAGGTGGTTCAGGCCGTAAAACTGCTAACATCGGTGATATCATCGTTTGTTCAGTAAAACAAGCAACACCAGGTGGCGTTGTTAAAAAAGGTGATGTAGTTAAAGCTGTTATCGTTCGTACGAAACGCGGTGTTCGTCGTCCAGACGGAACTTACATCAAATTTGATGAAAACGCAGCTGTTATCATTAAAGATGATAAGAGCCCACGTGGTACTCGTATTTTCGGACCAGTTGCACGTGAATTACGTGATAGCAACTTCATGAAAATCGTATCATTAGCTCCAGAAGTACTTTAATTAATGTACTTTAATAAATACTTCAGAAAGCCTTATTAAGGAGGTGCACGAAGAAGATGCATGTAAAAAAAGGTGATAAAGTTCAAGTTATCTCTGGTAAAGACAAAGGAAAACAAGGCGTTATCCTTGCGGCTTTTCCAAAGAAGAACCGCGTACTAGTTGAAGGTGTTAACATCATTAAAAAACACTCAAAACCTACTCAAGCTAACCCACAAGGTGGCATCATCGAGAAAGAAGCACCAATCCATGTTTCTAATGTTATGGCATTAGATCCAAAAACTGGAGTACCTACACGCGTAGGTTACCAATTAGTGGATGGTAAAAAAGTACGTATTGCAAAAAAATCAGGCGAATTACTTGATAAATAATAGAAATTTATGAAAGGAGGTCAACTGAATGAACCGCCTAGTCGAGAAATATCAAAATGAAATCACTCCTGCTCTAATGAGCAAGTTTAACTATAAATCAGTTATGCAAGTGCCAAAAATTGAAAAGATCGTCATCAACATGGGTGTTGGTGAGGCTGTTTCAAATTCAAAAGCATTAGATACTGCTGTTGAGGAATTAACTTTAATCGCAGGTCAAAAACCTGTTGTAACTAGAGCTAAAAAATCAATCGCTCAATTCCGTCTTCGTGAAGGAATGCCTATCGGTGCGAAAGTAACATTACGCGGTGAGCGTATGTACGAATTCTTTGAAAAATTAATTTCTGTAACATTACCTCGTGTACGTGACTTCCGTGGAATCTCTAAAAAAGCATTCGATGGCCGTGGAAACTACACTTTAGGTGTTAAAGAACAATTAATTTTCCCAGAGATCGATTATGATAAAGTAAACAAAGTACGTGGTATGGACATCGTTATTGTAACTACTGCAAATACTGATGAAGAAGCTCGTGAAATGCTAACATTATTCGGAATGCCTTTTCAAAAATAATGAAAGCCAGCGCTAAAGAAGAGGAGGCGAAAACGTGGCTAAAAAATCAATGATTGCGAAACAAAAACGTGCTCAAAAATTTAAAGTACAAGAGTATACACGTTGCGAACGTTGCGGACGTCCACACTCAGTATTACGTAAATTTAAACTTTGCCGTATTTGTTTCCGTGAACTTGCTTATAAAGGACAAATCCCTGGCGTTAAAAAAGCTAGTTGGTAATTCTATAGATATTAGGAAGGAGGTTATCTGAACATGGTCATGACAGATCCTATTGCAGATATGCTTACTCGCATTCGTAATGCGAACATGGTACGTCACGAGAAATTAGAATTCCCAGGTTCTAACCTAAAGAAAGAAGTTGCTGAAATTCTAAAACGTGAAGGTTTCATCCGTGACGTTGAGTACATTGAAGATGATAAACAAGGAATCATCCGTATTTTCTTAAAATATGGTGTGAACAACGAACGTGTTATCACTGGATTAAAAAGAATTTCTAAACCTGGCTTACGTGTTTATGCGAAAGCTGACGAAGTACCTCGCGTACTTAACGGTTTAGGTGTTGCAATTGTTTCAACATCTAAAGGTGTAATGACAGATAAAGAAGCTCGTCAAGCAAAAACTGGTGGCGAAATCTTAGCATACGTTTGGTAATAAAACACAGAGAGAATGGAGGTGTAGTGAATGTCTCGTGTTGGTAAAAAAGAACTTGTAATTCCAGCTGGAGTTACTCTTACTAATAACAACAATACTATTACAGTAAAAGGACCTAAAGGTGAGTTAACTCGTACTTTTAGCCCTGATATGACAATCGAAGTTAACGAGAACGTATTAACAGTTGCACGTCCAACTGATAACAAAGAGCACCGTGCTCTTCATGGTACAACTCGTGCTATCTTAGGTAACATGGTTGAAGGTGTAACTAATGGTTATACTCGTAACCTTGAATTAGTTGGGGTAGGTTACCGTGCGACTAAAACAGGTGACAAACTTGTTCTAGCTGTTGGTTATTCTCACCCTGTTGAGATCACTCCTGAAAAAGGTGTTGAAATCGAAGTACCTTCAAATACTAAAATCAGTATTAAAGGTATCGACAAAGAACGTGTAGGCGCTCTTGCTGCTTACATCCGTCAAGTACGTCCACCAGAACCTTACAAAGGTAAAGGTATCCGTTACGAAGGCGAAATGGTTCGTCGTAAAGAAGGTAAAACTGCGAAGTAATCTATAACTAGATAAGAGAAAGGAGTGACCAAGATGATCTTTAAGGCTGATAAAAATGCAGTACGTAAAAAAAGACATGCTCGTGTTCGTACTAAATTATCTGGTACTCAAGAACGTCCACGTTTAAACGTTTACCGTTCAAACAACCATATCTATGCTCAAATCATTGATGATGTTAATGGTGTAACATTAGCAAGTGCATCAACTTTAGATAAAGAATTAACTTTAAATGGTACTGGTAATATCGAAGCAGCAACATTAGTTGGTAGCTTAGTTGCAAAACGTGCTACTGAAAAAGGTGTTACTGAAGTTGTATTCGACCGCGGTGGTTACTTATATCATGGTCGCGTAAAAGCTTTAGCTGAAGCTGCTCGTGAAGCTGGTTTACAATTTTAATAAAAGAAGGAGGGACACACATGCGTCGCATTGATCCTAATAAATTAGAGCTTGAAGAACGCTTAGTTACGATCAACCGTGTTGCTAAAGTTGTAAAAGGTGGACGTCGTTTCCGCTTTGCAGCATTAGTAGTTGTTGGTGACAAAAACGGTCATGTAGGTTTCGGTACTGGTAAAGCTCAAGAAGTACCTGATGCTATTCGTAAAGCTGTTGAAGATGCTAAGAAAAATCTAATTAATGTACCAATCGTTGGAACTACAATTCCTCACGAAATTACTGGTCGTTTTGGAGCTGGTGAAGTATTCTTAAAACCTGCTTCTGAAGGTACTGGAGTTATCGCTGGAGGTCCTGTTCGTGCGGTATTAGAACTTGCTGGGGTACATGATATCTTATCTAAATCTCTTGGTTCTAACACACCAGTTAACATTGTACGTGCTACAATCGAAGGTTTAAGTAACTTAAAACGTGCGGATGAAGTTGCAAAATTACGTGGTAAATCTGTAGAAGAATTACTAGGTTAATAAGGAGGGATAACGATGGCTAAAAAGTTAGAAATTACCCTTACTCGCAGTGTAATTGGTCGCAAACAAGATCAAATCGCAACAGTTCGTGCTTTAGGTATTACTAAAACAAACCAAACTGTTGTTAAAGAAGACAACGCTGCAATGCGTGGGATGATTAACAAAGTTTCTCACCTTGTATCTGTAAAAGAAATTTAATTGAACATGAATAAGTAAGGAGGTGCCCTAATGAAACTTCATGAATTAAAACCTACAGAAGGTTCTCGTAAAGTATCTAAACGTATCGGTCGTGGTATTGGTTCAGGTACTGGTAAAACTGCAGGTAAAGGTCATAAAGGACAAAACGCTCGTTCAGGTGGCGGTGTTCGTCTTGGATTTGAAGGTGGTCAAACTCCTTTATTCCGTCGTTTACCAAAACGTGGTTTCACTAACATCAACCGTAAAGATTACGCAATCGTTAATGTTGAAACGTTAAATCGCTTCGAAAACGGAACTGAAGTAACTCCTGAGTTACTGATCGAAACTGGTATTGTTCGTAAAGAATTAGCTGGTATTAAGATTTTAGGTAAAGGTAAGTTAGAAGTTAAACTTACTGTTAAAGCTCACAAGTTCTCATCTTCTGCTGTAGAGGCAATCGAAGCAGCTGGTGGAAATGCTGAGGTGATCTAAAATGTTCCGGACAATCTCCAACTTTATGCGCATTGCAGATATTAGAAAAAAAATATTCTTTACGTTATTAATGTTAATTGTATTTCGTATTGGAACGTTTATACCTGTTCCAAACGTCAACGCCGATGTTTTAGCATCACAAGATAGCTCAAGCGTCTTTGGTATTCTAAACACATTTGGTGGAGGAGCTCTTAAACAGTTCTCGATTTTTGCAATGGGTATAATGCCTTACATTACTGCTTCAATCATTATTCAGTTACTTCAAATGGACGTTGTTCCGAAGTTAACTGAATGGTCGAAGCAAGGTGAGATTGGTCGACGTAAATTGACTCAACTGACTAGATACATCACAATTATTCTTGGTTTTGTAGAAGCAATTGGATTATCTATCAGTATGAATAATATTACTGGCGGAATGTTAATTGAAAATCCAGGTTGGTCAACCTATCTTTATATAGCAATTGTACTAACAGCTGGAACAGCTTTCTTATTGTGGTTAGGTGAGCAGATTACTGCTAAAGGTGTAGGGAACGGTATATCAGTTATCATCTTTGCAGGTATAGTTGCTGCTATACCTACTACAGTAAGCCAAGTCTATCAGCAACAATTTAAAGATGCTGGTGACGCGCTATTTTTAAACATCGTGAAAGTTGGTATCGTGGTTTTAGTTTTACTATTAGTAATCGTAGCTGTAATTTACATCCAACAAGCTAATCGTAAAATTCCAATCCAATATGCTAAACGAAACAATGGTAATAATAGCTATGTCGGAGGACAAACTACTCACTTGCCATTAAAAGTAAATGGCGCTGGGGTTATTCCGGTAATCTTCGCTGTTTCATTTTTAATAACTCCATCAACAATTGCATCGTTTTTACCAAATAACAATGTAACTGATTGGATTGAAAAGCATTTTACTTATAACAATCCATGGGGTATGGCATTTTATTTAATCTTGATCGTTGCTTTCACATATTTTTATACTTTTGTTCAGGCAAACCCAGAGCAAATGGCTGAAAATCTTCAGAAGCAAGGTGGCTACATCCCGGGTATTCGTCCAGGTAAGAGCACTCAAGAATATATCATTAAAGTCTTATATCGTTTAACTTTCGTAGGAGCAATTTTCTTAGCTGTCATCGCTTTATTACCAATTGTATTTGGTCAAATTGCGAACTTACCACCTTCAGCACAAATTGGAGGAACAAGTTTACTAATCGTAGTCGGCGTTGCACTTGAAACAATGAAACAATTAGAAAGTCAGCTTGTTAAGAGAAACTACAAAGGCTTTATTAAAGATCGAGCATAGGGAAATGCATAATTCCCTATTGCTCACCTAATTTTGAGGAGGATTAACCATGAATTTAATTCTTATGGGGCTTCCTGGTGCAGGCAAAGGCACACAAGCTGAGAAAATTGTCGAAAAATACGGCATTCCTCATATATCTACTGGTGATATGTTCCGTGCAGCGATTAAAGACGGCACAGAACTAGGTCTTCAAGCAAAATCGTTTATGGATCAAGGTCATCTTGTTCCCGATGAGGTAACAATTGGTATTGTACGTGAACGATTAGCAAAAGATGATTGCCAAAACGGTTTTTTATTGGATGGTTTTCCTAGAACAGTTGCGCAGGCTGAAGCACTAGAAGAGACTCTGAAAGTAATGAATCGTAAAATTGACTTCGTGTTAAACATTCATGTAGACCAACAACTTTTAATTGAACGTTTGACAGGTCGTCGTATTTGCAAAGATTGTGGAGCAACTTATCATTTAATTTTCAATCCACCTGTTGAAGAGGGTGTTTGCCCAAAATGTGGCGGAGAACTTTATCAACGTGCGGATGATAATGAAGAAACAGTTGCAAATCGTCTTGAAGTAAATATCAAACAAACTCAACCTTTACTTGATTTCTACAATAATCTTGGTTATGTAAAAACAATTGAAGGTGAACAAGAGATTAATAAAGTTTTTAATGACATTGATAATCTTTTAAAAGAGTTAGTTTAATAATTGAACGATAAGATCGTCGTTCCTTGTGTATGACGTATTGTTGTTTCGTCAAAACTGATACTGTTATAAAAGCTTAAACATAGCTTGGCTTGGAACGATAGATATAATATAGGTCTTTAGTAGGCCAAAAATCTCCAACATATCAGAGCACTTTTGGCTTAATGTTCCTAAGCGTATGTTTGCCTACAAGCAAGCTACTGATTTGAAGAAAGGAGAATGCCCTAATGGCGAAAGATGATGTAATTGAAATTGAAGGTACCGTTACGGAAACACTTCCGAATGCGATGTTCAAGGTTGAATTGGAAAATGGTCATGTCGTTCTTGCACACGTTTCTGGTAAAATTCGTATGAACTTCATTCGTATTCTTCCAGGTGACAAGGTTACTGTAGAACTATCTCCATATGATTTAACTCGTGGCCGTATTACGTACCGTTTTAAATAATAAATATGCACTCCGTAATCTACAAGGAGGTTGAAATCATGAAAGTGAGACCATCAGTAAAACCAATCTGTGAAAAATGTAAAGTTATCCGCAGACGTGGTAAAGTAATGGTAATTTGTGAAAATCCAAAACATAAACAAAAACAAGGTTAATAAAGAAGGAGGTGCACTAGAATGGCTCGTATTGCTGGTGTAGATATTCCTCGCGACAAACGCGTGGTTGTTTCTTTAACTTATGTATACGGAATCGGTCGTGCAACTTCTGAAAAAATCTTAGCTGAAGCTGGTATTTCAGAAGACACTCGTGTACGTGATTTAACAGAAGAAGAATTAGGTAAAATTCGTGAATTAATCGACAAGTTGAAAGTTGAAGGGGATCTTCGTCGTGAAGTTTCTTTAAACATTAAACGTCTTATCGAAATCGGTTCATATCGTGGTATTCGCCACCGTCGTAGCTTACCTGTTCGTGGTCAAAACACTAAAAACAATGCTCGTACTCGTAAAGGCCCACGCCGTACAGTAGCGAACAAGAAGAAATAATATTTTTTAAGTAAAGGAGGGTATTCAACATGGCACGTAAAACAAATGTACGTAAACGTCGTGTGAAAAAGAATATTGAAGCTGGTACAGCTCATATTCGTTCAACTTTCAATAACACAATCGTAACAATCACTGATGTTCATGGTAACGCAATTTCTTGGTCAAGTGCGGGATCATTAGGTTTCAAAGGTTCTCGTAAATCTACTCCATTCGCTGCACAAATGGCTGCTGAAACTGCTGCTAAAGCTTCTATGGAACACGGTTTAAAAACTCTTGACGTAACTGTTAAAGGTCCGGGTGCTGGTCGTGAGGCTGCTATCCGTGCTCTTCAAGCTGCTGGTCTTGAAGTAACTGCTATCAGAGACGTTACTCCAGTTCCACATAACGGATGCCGTCCACCAAAACGTCGTCGTGTATAATTTGTCTGTATAAATTTTCTAAAATTGTCTATAATGGATTATGATATATGTTTGGCAAATATTAACAGACATCTCTTGTTGTGCACAATTAGGAACTGCCTAATAGGGACTTTCGGTTAGCATCGTCTAACCGAGGGTTTCGACGTTTTGAAGGAGGGTTTAAAAAATGATTGAAATCGAAAAGCCGAAAATCGAAACGGTTGAGATCAGTGACGATTCCAAATATGGTAAATTCGTTATTGAACCACTTGAGCGTGGATATGGTACAACGCTAGGTAACTCCTTACGTCGTATCCTTTTATCCTCACTTCCTGGTGCCGCTGTAACAGCTATCCAAATTGATGGCGTGTTACATGAGTTCTCTACAGTTGAAGGTGTTGTAGAAGACGTTACAACAATTATTCTTAATGTTAAAAAACTAGCTCTGAAAATTTATTCAGACGAAGAAAAAACATTAGAAATTGATGTACGCGGTGAGGGGCCAATTACTGCAGCCGATATTACGCATGATAGCGATGTTGAAGTTCTAAATCCAGATCTTCATATTGCAACTCTTGCTAAAGATGCTCATTTACGTATGCGTCTAACTGCTAGACGTGGACGTGGATACATCCCTGCAGATGGTAACAAGAGAGAGGATCAAGCAATAGGTGTTATTCCTATCGACTCGATTTACACTCCAGTGTCTCGTGTCACATACCAAGTTGAAAATACACGTGTGGGACAGGTTTCAAATTTCGATAAGTTAACACTTGATGTTTGGACTGACGGAAGTATTGGACCAAAAGATGCAATTGCACTAGGTTCAAAAATTCTAACTGAACACTTAAACATTTTTGTAGGTTTAACTGACGAAGCTAAAAATGCAGAAATCATGGTCGAAAAAGAAGAAGATCAAAAAGATAAAGTCCTTGAAATGACGATTGAAGAACTTGATCTTTCTGTTCGTTCATATAACTGCTTAAAGCGAGCTGGTATTAATACCGTACAAGAGCTTGCGAATAAGACAGAAGAAGACATGATGAAAGTACGTAACTTAGGTCGTAAGTCTTTAGAAGAAGTAAAACATAAGTTAGAAGAGTTAGGTCTTGGCCTACGTAAAGAAGACTGATTGTAGCTTCGATAAAGGGAGAGGCGTTCTCTTCATGTCTATATGACCCAATTTTGATACTACTTACAAAGGAGGGAACTAGAAATGGGATACAGAAAATTAGGACGTACAAGTTCACAACGTAAAGCTATGTTACGTGACTTAGCTACTGATTTAATTATCAACGAACGTATTCAAACTACTGAAACTCGTGCGAAGGAGTTACGTTCAGTTGTTGAAAAAATGATTACATTAGGTAAACGTGGAGACTTACACGCTCGTCGTCTAGCTGCTGCTTACATCCGTAATGAAGTTGCTAACGCTGAAAACGGTCAAGACGCTTTACAAAAATTATTTGCTGACATCGCTCCTCGTTACACTGAGCGCCAAGGTGGATACACTCGTATCGCAAAAATTGGTCCTCGTCGTGGAGACGCAGCACCAATGGTTGTTATCGAATTAGTTTAATATTCGTATACAAAAGGGCTCGACGTTTCTTGTAAACATGTCGTTGCCCTTTTTTTCTGTTTACTTTTAGACTATTATATATCTATAAACAATGAGAAATTATAGGTGAACAAATGAGAAAAGATAGTATTAAAGTAGATAACATATCTTTTAAATATCCACAGGCACAAACAAATGCAGTTCATTCTGTATCATTTAATATAAAAGAAAATGAATGGGTTGCTATTGTAGGTCGAAATGGTTCTGGAAAATCAACATTGGCTAAACTTTTAAATGGGCTAATATTACCTGAAGATGGTCAAATCGTGATTGATGAGGAAGTTAGCTTATCAGAACAGACAATTTGGGACGTCCGAAAGAAAATAGCGATGGTATTTCAAAATCCAGATAATCAGTTTGTAGGTACGACAGTAATAGATGATATTGCATTCGGATTAGAAAATCACGGGATTGAGAAAGAAGAAATGGATCGTCGAATTGAGGATGTTTTAAACATTGTTAATATGAGCGAATTTGTACTTCATGAGCCACACTCTCTTTCGGGTGGTCAAAAACAAAGAGTAGCAATAGCAGGTGCTTTGGCAATTCAACCAAGTATATTAATATTAGATGAGGCTACATCGATGTTAGATCCATTTGGTAGAAAAGAAGTAATCGAGACCATTCGTGATTTACATAAAGAAATTAATATGACTGTTATTTCAATTACTCATGATATAGAAGAAGCAATACATGCAGACCGTATTTTAATTATGCATGATGGTCATTTAGTTCAAAGCGTTACTCCAGAAGAACTATTAAAAACAGAATTTTCTTTAGAGTCGCTTGGATTAGTATCTCCTTTTACAAATAACCTTTCTAGTTTATTAATTGAAAAAGGTTTACCTTTGAGACAAGACCATCTAGAGCAAGAAAGCTTGGTGAGCGAATTATGCAAATTACTTTTGAAAAAGTAGGCTATACTTATCAGCCGAAAACACCTTTCGAGCATCGTGCTCTTTATGATATTGATGTTACGATACCTGATGGGTCATATTATGCTGTAATTGGTCATACAGGCTCAGGTAAATCTACTTTTCTTCAACATTTAAATGGCCTCTTACAACCAACAGAGGGCATTGCCAAAATAGATGATATTACCCTTTTTTCAGATAAGAAAAACAAGAATTTGAAGTCATTAAGAAAAAAAGTAGGATTAGTTTTTCAGTTTCCTGAGCAGCAATTATTTGAAGAAACGATAGAGAAAGATATTTGCTTTGGTCCAATGAATTTTGGTGTATCTGAAGATGAAGCTAAAAAAAGAGCGAAAGATTTAATTGAAAAAGTAGGCTTAAGTGAAGAATATTTAATGAAGTCACCTTTTGAATTAAGTGGTGGTCAAATGAGAAGGGTTGCTATTGCAGGTGTTTTAGCAATGGAACCAGAAGTTTTAGTTTTGGATGAACCTACTGCTGGTCTTGATCCTAGTGGTCAAAAGGCTTTAATGGATATGTTTTACCAGATGCATAAAGAAAAGGGTCTGACGATCATTTTGGTGACTCATAGTATGGAAGATGCAGCGCGATATGCTGATACGATCCATGTGCTCCAAAAAGGGACCACGTATTTAAAGGGAAGTCCTTTAGAAGTGTTCTCCTATGAAAAGGAACTAGAGGAAATAGGATTACAAATTCCACTTTCGTTAAAATTTCACCAAGAGCTAAATAAAAAATTAGGCATTAATGAAAAAGCTACAAGTTTAACAATCGAACAACTCGCTAATTACATTGCGAATCTTTATAATGGGGAAACAAAATGAATAGTCTAATTATCGGAAAATATATTCCAATCGATTCACTTATTCATCGTCTAGATGCTAGAGCAAAACTTCTAACAATGTTCATTTTTATTTGTATCGTTTTCTTTGCAAATAATTTTATAACATACGGTATTTTATTTTTATTTTCAATCGGATCAGTATTGCTATCAAGAGTACCTCTTAATTATTATTTAAAAGGATTAAGAGCAATCTGGTTGTTAGCTGTGTTTACATTTTTATTACATGTTTTTACAAATAAAGAGGGACCACTTATTTATCATTTTGGATGGGTTGAGATTCATAAAGAAGGAATTATTCAAGGTATTTATATATCTTTGAGATTTTTTCTATTAGTTTCAATTACTACTTTACTGACATTAACAACAAATCCAATCGAAATTACAGATGGGCTTGAGTCATTATTTAATCCATTTAAAAGGTTTGGCCTACCTGTGCATGAAATGGCTTTAATGATGTCAATTTCACTACGATTTATTCCAACGCTTATGGAAGAGACCGAAAAGATTATGAAGGCACAATCGTCTCGAGGAGTGGATTTCTCTTCAGGACCTATAAAAGACAGGTTAAAGGCATTAGTTTCTTTACTTGTCCCATTATTTATTCATTCATTTAAACGAGCTGAGGACTTAGCAGTTGCGATGGAATCCAGAGGTTATCAAGGCGGAGATGGAAGAACAAAGTTTCGTGTTATGAAGTGGCATTTACGGGATACAGCATGCTTAGTTGTATTACTTTTATTATTTTTATTATTATTGTTTTTACGTAAGTAATGGAGATACGTTATGAATCGAATTAAATGTATAATTTCATATGATGGCACATTATTTAATGGCTACCAAGTACAACCTAATCAGAGAACAGTTCAAACGAGTATTGAGACAGTTCTAACAAAGATGCACAAAGGTAATCCAATAAGAATCCATGCATCTGGAAGGACAGATACGGGAGTGCACGCAGTAGGACAAGTAATTCATTTTGATAGTGAATATGTACTGCAACCAGAACAATGGAAAAAAGCATTAAATGCACAATTGCCTAAAGATATATATGTTAGATGTGTAGAAATCGTCGATGATAATTTTCATTCGAGATTTGACGTTATTCGAAAAGAATACCGTTATTTTATTTGGAATGAAAAAGACGAAAATGTTTTCTCTAGAAACCATCATTATTTTTTTCCTCATGAGCTAAATATTATAAAAATGCAAGAAGCATTAGATTGCTTACTAGGTACTCATGATTTTAGTTCCTTTTGTGCATCAAATACCGATGTAAAGGACAAAGTACGAACGATATATAAAGGAACTATTAATAAAACTGATCAGGGGATTGTCATTGCTCTTGAAGGAAATGGTTTTCTTTATAATATGGTGAGAATAATTGTTGGAACATTAATTGAAGTGGGGCAAGGAAAGCGTGATGTAAAAAGTGTTAAAAACGCATTATTAGCACGTGACCGAGCCAAAGCTGGCAAGACTTCACCGCCTAATGGACTATTTTTATGGAAAGTTGATTATAACAACTAATCCTGGTGTAACATTTGCTTGACATTAGAAGGTATAAAGTTTAATATTAAATACGGTATTGTTTTAAGAACCACGATTAGCCCCGGAACCAGTCGTGTTAAAGATAAACAATAAAAACAATTTTACTTTATGTATATTGTATTAGGAGGAAAATTAGAATGCGCACAACTTATATGGCAAAAGCTAGCGAAGTTGAACGTAAGTGGTTTGTTGTAGACGCTGAAGGAAAAACTTTAGGTCGTCTTGCAACTGAAGTAGCTACTTTACTTCGCGGTAAGCACAAACCAACTTTCACACCACACGTTGATACAGGTGATAACGTAATCATCATCAATGCTGAGAAAGTTGAATTAACAGGAAACAAATTAAACGATAAAATTTACTACCGTCATACAATGTATGCTGGTGGTTTAAAAGAGCGTACAGCTTTAGAAATGCGTACTAACTACCCAGTTAAAATGCTTGAGTTAGCTGTTAAAGGTATGCTTCCAAAAGGACGTCTTGGACGTGCTCAAATTAAAAAATTACACGTGTATGCTGGTAACGAGCATCCACACCAAGCACAAAAACCAGAAGTTTACGAACTTCGCGGATAATTATAAAAGGAGGGCATTCACATGGCACAAGTACAATACTATGGCACAGGACGTCGTAAAAGCTCAGTAGCTCGTGTACGTTTAGTTCCTGGCGAAGGACGCGTTATCATTAACGGTCGTGATTTTGAAGATTACATCCCATTCGCTGCATTAAGAGAAGTTGTTAAACAACCACTTGTTGCAACTGAAACTTTAGGTAGCTATGATATTTTAGTAAACGTTAACGGTGGTGGATACACTGGTCAAGCTGGTGCAATTCGTCACGGTATCTCTAGAGCTTTATTACAAGTTGATCCTGAATACCGCGGAACATTAAAACGCGCTGGATTATTAACTCGTGATGCACGTATGAAAGAACGTAAAAAATACGGTCTTAAAGGTGCACGTAGAGCTCCTCAGTTCTCAAAACGTTAATTTTTATTTATACGTTCAAAACTCCTCTCCACTTTGTGGACAGGAGTTTTTTTCTATTTGAATTCCACAAATTTTAATCCCTCCCTCTCAGCTTACTTCCTTTTCTTTATAATTGTTGTCTGTCCGTTTTTATTTTTGAATACCGCGTTTTTACATGCACTTCTTTTCAGTAGGTCTTCCCATTGTATAAAATTGTCAATTATTTAGCGTTTTTGAAACTTTTTATAATTATTTTAAATGTGTTTGTAGGTTTTTGTATTGTTTTGTAGGTTTGCATATAGAATTAGTTAAGTATTTCATTACAATGTATGAAAGCGTTAACAAGGGGGATTTATATGAAGAAATTTGGTTTAGCTACACAGATCTTCGTTGCTCTTATATTAGGTATTGTTGTAGGAGCTTTAGTATACGGAAATGAAAAGGCAATATCTTATATTCAACCGATTGGTGATATCTTTATTCATTTAATTAAAATGATCGTTATGCCAATTGTAATTTCAGCTCTTATAGTTGCCGTAGCAGGTGTAGGGGATATAAAGAAGTTAGGAAAACTTGGAGGAAAAACACTTCTTTATTTTGAAGTCATTACGACGATTGCACTAGCAATTGGATTGCTTGCAGCAAATTTATTCCATCCGGGAAAAGGAGTAGATATGAGTCATCTGCAAAAAGGTGATATTTCAGCATATGAACAAACAGCAACTGCAACACAAAAAAGTGGCTTTGCAGAGACACTGGTTCATATTTTCCCAAAAAATGTGTTTGAATCAATGGCACAAGGTGATCTACTACCGATTATTTTCTTCTCTGTACTGTTTGGCTTAGGTGTAGCAGCGATTGGAGAAAAAGGAAAGCCTGTTCTTGGATTTTTTGAAGGTGTATTAGAAGCGATGTTTTGGGTTACAAATCAAGTTATGAAAACTGCTCCGTTTGGGGTATTTGCATTAATTGCGGTAACAGTTGCAAAGTTCGGAGTAAGTACTCTATTACCACTTGGTAAACTTGTTGTAGCTGTTTATATCACAGTGGCATTTTTTGCTATTGTTATTTTAGGTATTAATGCTAAAATGACAGGGACGAATATTTTTACACTAATGAAGATTTTAAAGGAAGAGTTGATTCTTTCTTTTACAACAGCAAGTTCAGAAGCAGTATTACCTAACATTATGAAAAAAATGGAGCAAATGGGTTGTCCAAAAGCAATTGTATCGTTTGTTATACCGACAGGGTACTCGTTTAACTTAACTGGTTCAGCGATTTACCAAGCTCTTGCTGCATTATTTGTTGCTCAGATGTACAATATTCACATGTCGTTTATGGAGCAGGTAACATTGTTATTTGTACTAATGCTTACATCAAAAGGTATGGCCGGTGTCCCTGGTGCATCGTTCGTAGTAGTACTAGCTACACTAGGTTCAATGGGATTACCTTTAGAAGGTATCGCATTAATTGCAGGTATTGATCGTATTTTAGATATGGTTCGTTCTGCAGTAAATGTATTAGGAAACTCATTAGCAGCCATTACGATGGCGAAATGGGAAGGCGAATACGATAAAGATAAAGCGCGACAATATATTGATTCTGTTAAAGAATCAAAAGTTGCGTAAAGATGGGAGAAAAAACAAATGGCGGCTACTGAAATTAAACCAAACATACGCATTGAAAAAGATTTTTTAGGGGAAAAAGAAATTCCTGCAGATGCCTACTATGGTGTCCAAACATTACGCGCAGTTGAAAATTTCCCTATTACTGGTTATAAAATTCACGAAGAACTAATTAAAGCTTTAGCAATTGTAAAGAAGGCAGCAGCACTTGCTAACGTAGAAACAAAACGCCTTTATGAGGGAAATGGAAATGCGATTGCAGAGGCAGCTCAAGAAATTATTGAAGGTAAATGGCATGATCAGTTCATTGTAGATCCTATCCAAGGTGGAGCAGGTACATCAATGAATATGAATGCAAATGAAGTAATTGCAAATCGTGCGCTTGAAATACTAGGTAAAGAAAAAGGTGACTATTTCTGCATTAGTCCAAATACCCATGTAAATATGTCGCAGTCTACAAATGATGCATTCCCAACTGCAATTCATATTGCGACTTTAAATATGTTAGAAAAATTATTAAAAACAATGAATTATATGCGTGATGTATTTGATTTAAAGGCAAAAGAATTTGACCATGTAATTAAAATGGGCCGTACTCACTTACAGGATGCAGTACCAATTCGTTTAGGACAAGAATTCGAAGCATACTCTCGTGTTCTTGGTCGTGATATAAAACGTATTGAACAATCTCGTCAGCACTTATATGAAGTAAATATGGGGGCTACAGCGGTTGGAACAGGTTTAAATGCAGATCCTCGCTATATTGAATTAGTTGTAAAACAATTAGCTGAAATAAGCGGCCTATCACTTGTTGGAGCTGAGCATCTTGTTGATGCTACTCAAAACACTGATGCTTACACAGAAGTATCAGCTGCTCTAAAAGTATGTATGATGAATATGTCTAAAATTGCGAATGATTTACGTTTAATGGCTTCAGGCCCACGTGCAGGTCTTGGTGAAATTTCATTGCCAGCACGTCAACCTGGATCATCAATTATGCCAGGTAAAGTAAATCCCGTAATGGCAGAACTTATTAACCAAGTTGCATTCCAAGTAATCGGAAATGACCATACAATCTGTTTAGCGTCTGAAGCAGGGCAATTAGAATTAAACGTTATGGAACCTGTTTTAGTATTTAATTTACTTCAATCAATTAGCATTATGAATAACGCATTCCGTGTATTTACAGATAATTGTTTAAAAGGAATTGAAGCTAATGAAGACAGAATGAAGGAATATGTAGAAAAGAGCGTTGGTCTAATAACAGCTGTTAATCCACATATCGGTTATGAAGTTGCTGCAAGAATAGCGAGAGAAGCAATTCTAACAGGAAAGCCAGTACGTGAACTTTGCTTAAAATATGACGTATTATCAGAAGAAGAGCTTGATCTAATTTTAGATCCGTTTGAAATGACTCACCCTGGTATTGCTGGTGCAGTTCTTTTAGAACGTCAATAAATCATTTAGTCAGACTGCTGATAAATGCTTACTTTTTATGCTGCTTTGTTTGTTTGCAGTGCTTATACTGCCATGTATATAAATTTAGCGCTGCTACTAGTATTGCACGTAGGAAGTAGGTTACTTTTTGGCAGTCTGACAATTAATGATTACAAAGTGAAGGGCGAATAGCCCTTTTTTGCTTAACTAAAAAAGATAAACATAAATAATATGGAAAAGGGATGGGATTTATATGCATAAATTCAAGGTAGGTTCGAATGGAGAAGTGGAGACTACCTTGCGAGGTGCCGAATTATTAGGTGTTCCAATGCTTAATAAAGGAGTTGCATTTACTCAAGAGGAACGAAATGAATTAGGTTTAACAGGATTATTACCGCCAGCTGTACTAACGCTAGAAGAGCAAGCAAAACGAGCTTACGAGCAATTCTCGTCACAACCTACTGATTTGCATAAAAATGTTGCATTATCAGCTTTGCATGATCGTAATGAAATATTATTTTACCGAGTATTAACTGATCACTTACCTGAAATGCTTCCGGTTGTTTATACGCCAACAGTTGGTTTAGCAATTCAACGTTATAGTAATGAATATAGAAGACCTCGTGGTTTGTATCTTTCTATTAACGAAGAAGATGGTATTGCGCAAGCATTTGATAATTATGGGGCAAATGCAGATGAAATTGATTTAATCGTTATTACTGACGGTGAAGGAATATTAGGAATTGGTGACTGGGGAGTTGGCGGAATTAATATCGCAATTGGTAAATTAGCAGTTTATACAGCTGCTGCGGGTATTGATCCAGCACGAGTATTGCCAGTCATTTTAGATGTTGGTACTGATCGCGAAGAGCTATTAAATAATCCATTTTATGTTGGTAACCGTCATCCTCGCGTTCGCGACAGTCGATATGAAGCGTTCATTGATAAGTTTGTAAAAACTGCAGTAGAGAAATTCCCAAGTGCTTTACTTCACTGGGAGGATTTTAGCTCTAAAAATGCAAGAAATATATTAGATAAGTATCGTCACCAAGTTTGTACTTTCAACGATGATATTCAAGGCACGGGAGCTGTATCACTAGCAGCCGTACTAGCAGCAGTAAAGGCATCTGGTATTCCATTAAGCGAACATCGTGTAGTTGTATTTGGTTCAGGAGCAGCGGGTATCGGGATCGCTGATCAAGTTCGTGATGCAATGGTACGTGAAGGTCTTTCATTCGAATCAGCAAACCGTAGATTTTGGTGCATTGACCGAAATGGATTGATTGCAGAGGATATGGAAGGGTTATTCGACTTCCAACAACCGTATGCACGCCCAATCGAGGAAAATAATTCAGGTGCAAGCCTAGCTGACGTAGTAAGCGAAGTTCATCCTACGATCTTAATTGGTACTTCAACTGTTGCCGGTGCTTTCACTGAAGAGATTATTAAAGATATGGCGGCACATGTTGAAAGACCTGTCATTTTACCGATGTCAAATCCTACACCACTTGCTGAGGCAAAACCATCTGATTTAATCAAGTGGACTGAAGGAAGAGCTTTGGTAGCAACAGGAAGTCCTTTTGCTCCAGTAACTTATAACAAAACAGTTTATGTAATTGGTCAATCAAATAATGCGCTTATTTTCCCAGGTCTAGGACTTGGAACAAATGTTTCACGTGCTAGTATTATTACTGATGGAATGTTTGCAGCGGCTGCCGAAGCTGTAGCGGAAATGATCGATGTAAGTAAATTAGGTGCACCATTACTACCACAAATCGAGAATCTACGTACTATTTCAGAAGTAGTTGCGATTGAAGTAGCAAAAGCAGCAGTTGCTGACGGTGTAGCTCGTGTTGTACACGACGATATTGAGCAAGCTGTACGAAACGCAATGTGGGAACCTGCATATCGACCGATTAAAGCTACTAAAGAATTGGTCACTATATAAAAACCAAAAATACAGCTTGTATCATCAAGCTGTATTTTCTTATGAAATTTAGTAGTATGGAGGATCATTGTGTTAATAACAACAAGGCGATATACTAGTAGCAAAAATCAGGAAGTGGCGGATTTGGGATCAAAAGTAATGCAAGGTAAAGATTTTTGGATTGTTATTGCACTTATGGTTATTGTTCCGATAGCGGGTGAACTGAACTTTCATCCATTTGATAATATATTTCGAGTTAGTTTTGGAACCCCAATTTTTTTCTTTTCTTTATTATATTTTAGGAAGTATCATTCTGTTTTAATAGGACTCTTAATAGGCATATCTGTTTTCGTATTCCGAGTTGGGCTAGATTGGTTAGTATTGCAAGATTTTAATTTTGCCTCAGCTTATTCAGTCAGATTTCCAACTTTTTTATATTATGTTTCATATTCTGTTTTCTTTTATTTATTGAAGGTAAATCGGTTTCAGCACCCGATACTAATAGGGATTTTCGGTATTACGATTGAGATTACCTCTAGTTTAATCGAGTTAATACTTCAACTTTATGGTGTAGGAGCTTCACTTACTATAGAAGAGTTAAACAAAATCATCATTATTGCTGTGTTTAGAAGTTTTTTTGTATTAGCATTTATCAATATGATGAAACTTTACGAGCTAAAACTGAAGGAATCGCAAATACGTAAAGAAAATGAAAATATGCTTATGCATTTATCTAATTTGTATGTAGAGTCTGTTTATTTGAAAAAGACGTTACAAAATGCCGAAACAATCACAAAAGAATCCTACAATTTATATCGAGACATGAGTAAGTATAAACAAGATTTAGGAGTTCCGATTGAAGAATGGGGGAGCAAATCTTTAAGGATTGCAGGAGAGGTACATGAAATAAAAAAAGATAACCAAAGAATTTTCGCTGGTCTTTCTAAACTGATTACAAGTGAAAGTTTACCAGAATATATGAATGTAAATGATTTAGTAACAATGATTATCCGGATTAATCAAAAATATGCAGGTATGCTAGGAAAGAAAATTGAATTTGTTTCTCAAATAAAGGGACAGCATCCGCACTACCATATCTACCTAATGCTATCATTTATTAATAATTTAGTTGCGAACGCAGTGGAAGCCATAGAACAAAAAGGGACGGTTGTCTTATCAATTGAAAGAGTTGAAGATTGGATTGAATGTAAGGTGATTGATAATGGACCAGGAGTTCCGTCAAAAAATATGAAGCTTATTTTTAAACCTGGATTTACTTCTAAATATAGCGAAGATGGAAACCCATCAACGGGAATCGGTTTATCCTATATTAAAGAAATGGCAGAAGAACTGGGAGGAGAAGTTGTTCTCAATCAAAAAGAGAGTGAATGCATTTTTACGATTCGACTACCTATTGGAGCTCTCGCCTTAGAAAGGGTGAATTTATGAAATTTTATATCACGGATGATGATGAAGTCTTTCGATCGATGTTATCACAGATCATAGAAGATGAAGAGTTAGGTGAAGTTGTTGGTGAGGCGGAAGACGGATATTTTTTAGATGCAAATACGCTTGAAGTCAATCAAGTTGATATTTTATTTATCGATTTATTAATGCCTCTTCAGGACGGTATAGAAACAATTAGGAGAATGGGATCTTCATTCAAAGGTAAAATTATTATGATTTCCCAAGTGGAGTCTAAAGAATTAATTGGAGAAGCTTATTCTCTTGGAATTGAATATTACATTACTAAGCCTTTGAACAAAATTGAAGTAATATCAGTCGTTAGAAAGGTCTTGGAGCGTATTCGACTAGAACAATCGATTTTTGATATTCAAAAATCATTAAGTAATGTTTTCAATGTAAATGCAATCAATCAACCTAAATCGATGACTGATAAAAAGAAGATTACGGATTGGGGACAGGTTCTATTATCGGAACTTGGTATAGCTGGAGAAAATGGGAGCAAGGATTTACTTGATATGCTCAATTACCTATATGAATATGAAACGAATTATGGTCTAGAGGCAGGATTTCCTACACTTAAGGATATATACACTCATATCAGTTTGAAAAAGCTAGGGATTGTAAATTCTCAAGAAGACGTTGAGCGGGAAAGAAAATCATCAGAACAACGAGTTCGGAGAGCGATTTACCAATCTTTAAACCATATGGCATCAATAGGACTGACAGATTTTGCAAACCCTAAATTTGAAAATTATGCTTCAAAATTTTTTGATTTTGAAACAGTTCGTCAAAGAATGAGTGAATTGAAACAAGCATCCTTGACTTCATCATCACACACTCGCATTAATGCAAAGAAATTTATACAAGTTTTATACTTTGAATCAAAACAGCTTTTAGTTGAAAGATATTAAAAATAAATTTTGTTAGCCCTCATATGATTTTAGTGAGGGTCTTTTTGTGCACGATTACTTTCTAGAATAAACTAAATAGTAAACTGATATCTTAAAACGATAAAAATTAAAGAGTTTTAATAATTCATTCTAAAATGTAGCATAGAAGAGTTTTGAAAGAATAAAATAATATACCATAATAAATTATACCAATGGCCATCTAGTTAGGGGGGATTTATATTGGCTTAATCGATTGGATAATGGGGAAAATGAATTTTCAATCAAGTACTAGTTCTTTTGAGTTATTAAATGATGAAGGGGATGGCCAATTAACATTAGGCGATACATTATTTAAGAATGATGTGATCAGGGCATGTATTAGACCTAAAGCTAATGCGATTGGTAAACTAAAAGTAACACATGTTAGAGAAAACAATAGAGAATGCAAGATTAACCCTGACCCCTGGGTTTATAATGTACTGCAAGAACCAAATCCCTTTATGTCTAGACAATTACTTTTAGAGAAAATGGTAACGCAACTTGATTTAAACAGTAATGCGTTTGCATTTATTAAGCGAAATGATTTTGGTTATCCTACCGCTATTTTTCCTATTCCTTGTACAAAAGTTGAAGTGCTCGAAAATAATCAGGGATTAATATTTTTAAAATTCACATTCAAAACGAAAAATGTATTAATTTTACCTTATAGCGATATCATTCATTTAAGACAAGATTTTAATAGTAATGATCTATTTGGCACGCCCCCGTATGATCCTTTACTACCGTTATTAGAAGTGATTGATTCGGTAGATGACAGTATTGTTGAAAATGTAAGTAAAAACCGCTTTATATACTGGTTATTAAACTTTAAAGAGGTACTAAATCAAGAAGATATGATTACGAATACGAATGAGTTTGTAAACAATTATATGAAATTTACTGGAGATGGTGTAAAAGCAGGTTTTTCAGAGCCGATCTATACACTACAACAAGTACCCGTAAGTAATTATGCTCCAGAGGCACAAAGAACGAATGATGCAATCAGACGAATCTATAGTTTTTTTAATACGAACGAAAAAATTGTTCAAAGTACATTTAATGAGGTTGAATGGAATACTTACAATGAAGCCGTAATTAATCCTTTAGTCATCCAGCTAAATAATGAGTTTACACGCAAATTCTTTACCCCTGCAGAACGAAAAAATGGTAATCGTATTGTTTTTGAAGCATCTAATTTAGAATTTGCATCTATCACAACAAAATTAGCCTTTACAGTTATGGTAGAAAGAGCTTCTCTAACACCTAACGAATGGCGCTCTTTGATGGGGTTTGGGCCAATTGAAAGAGGAAACGTTCCACTTCTTAAAAATGATACTGCCCCAATCGATCAAAAAGAACGTGATAGGGAATTTGAATTACGTGTTGAAAGAGAAAAGAAACGCGAAGAAGAAATTGAAAAATGCAGACAAGAGTGTATAGAAGAGTGCAAAAAATTTAAAGAGTTTTGTATGGAAGAACAAAAGAAACTTTTAGAGAAACCAGAACCAGACGATAAAAATACTTAAATAGAAAAATGAGAAGCTTTTAACTAGTTATTAGTTAGGCTTTTTTTCAATTAGAAAGATAACATAGGTTATAGATCGACAGGATACTTGTCCGAACACTTTTTCTATTGGTTCATATAGTAAAGTAATAGCTAAAATTAAACCAATTTATGGAGTTGTTTATATGTTTGAAAAAGATGCGATTATTACCCTATTAGGTAGTTCTGGCGGAGTAGCAAAGGCAGTACTTTCTATATTTAATAAAGCGGCAAAGGATCAAAATGATCCGATTTATCTAATAATGAAAAATGCCAAGTTTCATTTAATTGATTTGAAACAAAAAGATATAACTTATTTTGAAAGGATTATCCCTAACCTAATAGAAAAAGTTACGTTTCATGAAATGAATGTTAATAATAGTGAATTAATGAAAAAACATCTTATAGAGAGTAATACAGTTATTGTAGTTGATGTTTCTAGAGCGGATTCTGTTGAAATGTTGCGCTGTTGTAATGAGTTTGGTGTGAAGTATGTCAACACAGCTTTAGAAAGTGAAATAGTAGATGAAGATGAAAGTATTAGTTCCGGGTTCCCGCTTAAAGAACGTTTACGTATCTTCGAGGAAAATAAACGAAAGTTTAAAAATACTACAGCCATTATTGGTTCGGGGATGAATCCTGGAATTGTACAATGGATGGCAATCGATTTAATGAACCAATTTCCTTTCGAAAAACCTCTTGCATGTTATATTGTTGAACATGATAATTCTTTTTATGAAAACCCTTCACTAGCTCAAAAAGAAACAATATACACCACTTGGTCCCCAGATTGCTTCCTAGAAGAGGCAGTCACAAGCTTTCCTATGTTTGTTAAACAAAATATTCCAATCTTCTTGTATGATGATGTTTATTCTGTCGAATTTAAAGTAACATTGGGCGAAAAAGTCTTTTATGGCTGTCTTATGCCACATGAAGAAGTATTTATTATTGGCAAATTGTTTAACATAGAAAGTGGTTTTGTGTATCGTGTTAATGAGCATACAACGAATCTAATTAGAAATAATTTAAAAAACACTGACGAAATATTGGGTTTTGATAAAAAGCTTCTAGATCCTTCAACAGCTCCATTAGTAGGAGAGGACGTAGTTGGAGTTTTACTCGTGTATGAAGATAAAGAGCGCTATATCTATAATGTAATGAACAATAAAGATTCATTTGCAAATTACGGTACAAATGCAACCTATCTTCAAGTCGCATGTGGAGTATATGCAGGAGTTGCTAGTTTATGTTTGGATACTGTAGTAAATGGTGCTTACTTTGTAGATGAATTAGTACTAAATACAAATAGCAAATATGGTCAGTATTTAAAATATCATATGCCGCAGTTTGTATACGGAGAAAATGAAAAAAGTGATGGTTTACTTTTACAAAGAATGAAATCATTCAATGATTAAAAATGAAGAGGGAGGGAATTTTGTGACCCCTCTTTTTTTATTAGCTTAAGTTTTTATTTTTTTATGGAAGAAATTAAGTATGTAGTTTTTGAATGAAGCACACCTTTTCGTCTTAGACTATGGCTACGGGGAGGTTTCATCATGAATCTAATAACAAATTTCCGAGAAAAAAGAAGAGAAAAGCAAATTAAATTTGAAAAGAGCTTATTAAAAGAACTAAAAATAATGCAATTAAAAACCCAGTTAAAGGATTCATTTTCCTACTGTATAGACGCAGACATTAACCAAAGAAAAGCAAGAGAAGATTATTGTTTAGAGTTAGCGGTGGAAACATACTTATTGGGTGCAAGATATAGCCGATTTGGTTTTTACGGTGAACCAATCGAAAATGTTAAAAGAAGGTCAGCTAAAGAATCTGAATGGTTAGCGTATTTATTTTATTCATCCGTATTTGGTCGCAAGGATGATATTCAAACAGAACCGTTTGATAAATGTAAGTCTTTTTTAAATAATTGGTGGTTAGATGGATATGTAAAAGGAGAAAGAAGACACAGACTTCGTTTATCAAAGTAAGTCATATTCTTCCTAGTTGTCCCATATATTTTTTATAGGACAATCAGGGGGAGAAAAAATGAAAAGATGGCATCTAATCGTTATCATTGTAACCTTTGTTTTTTTGATTTTGAGTATACCTTTTCTACAAAAAACTTCAAAGACCTGGAATTTTAGAGGACTACCTTTAGACGGAAAAGTGATTGTTTTGGATGCTGGGCATGGTGGACCAGATGGAGGTGCTTCTGGTGGAGATGTTATTGAAAAAGTTGTTGCTCTATCAATAACAAACAAACTGAGGGATTATTTACAAGGTCAAGGTGCAACGGTTGTTATGACAAGAGATGGAGATTACGATCTAGCAGAGGATGGAATGAAAGGGTATAGTAGGAGAAAAAGCGTGGATTTAAGGAAAAGGGTAGAAATTATTAATGGATCGAACGCAGACCTATACATATCAATTCATTTAAACTCCTTACCAAGAACATCTTCAAAAGGTGCACAAACATTCTTTTATGGTTCATTAATTGAAAATGAACGATTTGCAAAATACGTCCAAGCTGAGTTAAGAGAAAGTCTAAATAATACTCATCGATTAGCGAAAATTATTAATCATGTTTACTTGATGAAATATGCTAAAGTACCAGGTGCGCTTGTAGAAGTGGGCTTTTTATCAAATTATGAAGAAAGTCAGCAGTTAAGAGATGATGAATATCAAGATAAACTTGCTGCAGCTATATATAGAGGGGTTATTAGGTATTATACAGATAAAAATGAACCGCCGAATTAATCGGTGGTTTTCATTTTTACTAACTAATTCATCTTACTTAGGACTTACTATGTTACATGTGTTATACTATTTAGTATATTAAGATAACGAGGTGTAAATATGCTTACCAATGAACAAGTATTATCACTTTTAGGCACGATTAATGAACCATTTTTAAATAAATCATTAGAAGAATTAGATGCTGTTAAAGAAATTTCGATAAAAGAAGAGAAGAAACATGTAAGCGTTAAAATTGCGTTATTGAAAACTGGCACAGCAGAACAAATGCAAATTCAAACACAAATTGTTCAGTTATTAAAGCAGAATGGCGCTGATACAGTTGGAATTCGATTTACTGAATTTACAGATGAAGAAAAAGGTCAGTTTATTGGAGACAACCAAGATAACTCAACACTTTCATTATTAGATAATAAAAAAGTACAATTTTTAGCAATCGCAAGTGGAAAAGGTGGAGTAGGTAAATCTACTGTTTCTGTGAACTTAGCAGTTGCTTTAGCAAGATTAGGTAAAAAAGTAGGTATAATCGATGCTGATATTTATGGCTTTAGTGTACCGGATATGATGGGAATTACGACAAGACCTGTAATCAGAGGAGAGCGTATCATTCCTGTTGATCGTTTTGGAGTGAAGGTCATTTCAATGGGATTCTTTGTAGAAGATAATTCACCAATTATTTGGAGAGGTCCAATGCTTGGTAAAATGCTACAACAGTTTTTCACAGAAGTTGAATGGGGAGATTTAGATTATTTATTACTAGATTTACCACCTGGTACTGGGGATGTAGCATTAGATGTTCATAGTATGTTACCATCTTGTAAGGAAATAATTGTTACGACACCACATCCTACAGCTTCAATTGTTGCAGCTAGAGCGGGAGTAATGGCATTAAAAACAGATCATGAAATAATTGGTGTTGTAGAAAATATGAGTTATTTTGAAAGTAAAAAAACTGGCGAAAAAGAGTATGTTTTTGGTAAAGGTGGAGGAGAAAGGCTTGCAAAAGAGCTTCAAACTACTCTTTTAGGACAATTACCTTTACAACAGCCTGATTGGGATGAAGAGGACTTTGCTCCTTCAATATATGATAAAGACCACCCAACTGGTAAAATCTATACGTCGATTGCTAAGCAAGTAGTCGAGAAAATCGTATTAAATAAATAATAAACTATACCCTTTTAATTTGTATGCTTGTTTTTTGTTAGCGATGGTGATCGTATGGCCATTGCTAATATTTAGACATGAAATAAATTATAAGGGTATTTATATTGATTAAATAGTTAATAAAGTTTTATATGAATCGTTAATTTTAGAAGAAAAGCAGAAGCTTTGTGAAAACGGGGGATTAAGAAACGAATGACGAGTCGGAAATTGGTTCGATTATTTTTTACAACTTTACTAGTTGGTGGAATTGCAACAATCATAACGGGTATTCTTTATGGGTATAAGGAGTATTTAAGTTACATTCAAGATGGTAGATTTATTAAAATACTAGTTGAAGTATCATTTTTATTTATATTGGGATTAGTATTCAGTGCAGTAAGTCAGATGGGATTCTTTGCATATTTGACAATACATAGATTCGGATTAGGCTTATTTAAATCATTATGGAATTCTGTTCAAATAATATTAATTATATTAGCGTTATTTGATTTAGCATATTTTCGATTTAAAGAGTATGCGAATGGAGAAGCTTTTACTGTCTATTTAATTTTTCCAATAGTGCTTTTTGTAGGTAGCTTGATTGTTTCTTATATAAAAATGAAAGAAACGAACAAAGGGGCGTTTATCCCAGCATTATTTTTTATGATTGTCGTTACAATCGTTGAATGGGTTCCTGCATTAAGACAGAATGATCTTTCGTGGTTAATTCTAATGTTAGTACCATTATTTATTTGTAATACGTATCAGTTATTAACTCTACACAAAATACTAAAAAGCTAAGAGGAATTTCTCTTAGCTTTTTTATTTAACAATTTTAATATTTGTTTTAGTATTAGATATCATTTGAGAAACAGTTATGTTTTTATATCCTTCGTCTTTTAAATAGGACCAAATTAATGGCAAAGCTTTTGGTGTTTGAAGTGCTGAATCACTTGCATGAAGCAATATGATGTCTCCCGGGTCGGTATTGTCTTCTACGCTTTTCACAATTTTATTTGTTCCAGGATTTCTCCAGTCCTCAGTATTAATGCTCCAATGAATGACAGAAAGGTTGTTCCGTGCAGCAAGCTTGATAACTTCTTTATTATATTCTCCATTTGGGGGTCTAAATAACTTCACGTCTTTTACGCCTAGACGATTAAATACTTCTGCCGAATGATTTAAATCTCTTTGCATTTCAACTGGAGTTAATTGGGTGTAGCTTTTATAACGATATCCAAGTGTCCCAATTTCGTGACCTTGCTTAACGAGCGTTTCAACAATTTCTGGATGTCTCTCTGCCCATGATGCCGATAAGAAAAAAGTTGCATTCGTAATGTTTTGATTTCGTAATACGTCTAATACTTTAAGTACATTTTCATCGCCCCAACTTATATCAAAAGTAAGAGCTACATTTTTTTGTGTGGCATCACCTTTGTAAATAGCCATTGGCCCTTTGTTTGTAGAAAAAGTTGAAAATGTTTTAGGTGCTTGTATATAAACTAAGCAAGCTGTGAAAAATGCAATAATAGTAATTAAAGAAAATTGCTTTAGTTTTCTTTTTGAAGTGATGTAAAAGTAAAAAAGCATAAAATCGCCTTCTTTCTTGTCCAAGTTCTTATATAAAGGATATGAGATTAAGTAAGCTTGTATGCTATAAAAAGAAAGATTAAATGTTTTAAGTATTAGCACAATAAAATTGGGACTTTTTAAAATTGCAGTATTCGAAAGTACAATGGAGTGGGGTTTATGTTTGGAATACTTCTAAAAAAGGAGCATGTATTAGAGATCGAATCGCTCATAATTCGCTCACTATATGAATTAGAGAAAGAGTTATCAGCAAATAATTTAAATGAAAGAGTAAAAAATGAAATGGTCCAAAAGAAGAAAATCTTATATGACGTGTATAATAGATTACCGCTATAGGTAAATTCTCTTTAATGAATGTATGGAGAGTAATAAGCATTATTACTGTTTACTTTCGCAATCATGTGAGCTTTTTTAATTAATTCATAAAAAAGATTAAAAAAAAGTAATTTTTGTGTTGACGTTATATTTGGATACGTGGTATATTATTTCTTGTCTTCAACGACAACATAAACTGATTCAACAAATTAAAAAAATTTTTTAAAAGTGTTGACAGGCTATGATGTAAAATGATAATATTAAAAAGTCGCTTGCGAGCGATGAAGTGAACTTTGAAAACTAAACAAAACATGAAGTAAACGTCAATTATTAGTTTTTTGAGCAATACAAGATTTAAACTTAACTTTTATGGAGAGTTTGATCCTGGCTCAGGACGAACGCTGGCGGCGTGCCTAATACATGCAAGTCGAGCGGACTAATGGGAGCTTGCTCCCGTTAGTTAGCGGCGGACGGGTGAGTAACACGTGGGCAACCTACCTGTAAGACTGGGATAACTTCGGGAAACCGGAGCTAATACCGGATGACATTAAGGAACTCCTGTTCCTTGATTGAAAGATGGCCTTTAGCTATCACTTACAGATGGGCCCGCGGCGCATTAGCTAGTTGGTGAGGTAACGGCTCACCAAGGCGACGATGCGTAGCCGACCTGAGAGGGTGATCGGCCACACTGGGACTGAGACACGGCCCAGACTCCTACGGGAGGCAGCAGTAGGGAATCTTCCGCAATGGACGAAAGTCTGACGGAGCAACGCCGCGTGAGCGATGAAGGCCTTCGGGTCGTAAAGCTCTGTTGTTAGGGAAGAACAAGTGCTAGTTGAATAAGCTGGCACCTTGACGGTACCTAACCAGAAAGCCACGGCTAACTACGTGCCAGCAGCCGCGGTAATACGTAGGTGGCAAGCGTTGTCCGGAATTATTGGGCGTAAAGCGCGCGCAGGCGGTTTCTTAAGTCTGATGTGAAAGCCCCCGGCTCAACCGGGGAGGGTCATTGGAAACTGGGAAACTTGAGTGCAGAAGAGGAAAGTGGAATTCCAAGTGTAGCGGTGAAATGCGTAGAGATTTGGAGGAACACCAGTGGCGAAGGCGACTTTCTGGTCTGTAACTGACGCTGAGGCGCGAAAGCGTGGGGAGCAAACAGGATTAGATACCCTGGTAGTCCACGCCGTAAACGATGAGTGCTAAGTGTTAGAGGGTTTCCGCCCTTTAGTGCTGAAGTTAACGCATTAAGCACTCCGCCTGGGGAGTACGGTCGCAAGACTGAAACTCAAAGGAATTGACGGGGGCCCGCACAAGTGGTGGAGCATGTGGTTTAATTCGAAGCAACGCGAAGAACCTTACCAGGTCTTGACATCCTCTGACAACCCTAGAGATAGGGCTTTCCCTTCGGGGACAGAGTGACAGGTGGTGCATGGTTGTCGTCAGCTCGTGTCGTGAGATGTTGGGTTAAGTCCCGCAACGAGCGCAACCCTTGATCTTAGTTGCCAGCATTCAGTTGGGCACTCTAAGGTGACTGCCGGTGACAAACCGGAGGAAGGTGGGGATGACGTCAAATCATCATGCCCCTTATGACCTGGGCTACACACGTGCTACAATGGATAGTACAAAGGGTTGCAAGACCGCGAGGTGGAGCTAATCCCATAAAACTATTCTCAGTTCGGATTGTAGGCTGCAACTCGCCTACATGAAGCCGGAATCACTAGTAATCGCGGATCAGCATGCCGCGGTGAATACGTTCCCGGGCCTTGTACACACCGCCCGTCACACCACGAGAGTTTGTAACACCCGAAGTCGGTGGGGTAACCTTTTAGGGGCCAGCCGCCTAAGGTGGGACAGATGATTGGGGTGAAGTCGTAACAAGGTAGCCGTATCGGAAGGTGCGGCTGGATCACCTCCTTTCTATGGAGACATCATGAACCGATGGTTCATGTATGAAATGTTTCTTCATTGTTTTGTTTAGTTTTGAGAGTTCATTCTCAACATTTGTACCTTGAAAACTAGATAATGTCATTCATTAAACTGCGTAAGTTTAATTCAATTAGTTTTAAAATTAGTTAAGTTAGAAAGGGCGCACGGTGGATGCCTTGGCACTAGGAGTCGATGAAGGACGGGACTAACACCGATATGCTTCGGGGAGCTGTAAGTAAGCTTTGATCCGGAGATTTCCGAATGGGGGAACCCACTACTCGTAATGGAGTAGTATCTTTACCTGAATACATAGGGTACTGAGGACAGACCCAGGGAACTGAAACATCTAAGTACCTGGAGGAATAGAAAGCAATAGCGATTTCCCAAGTAGCGGCGAGCGAAAAGGAAGATAGCCCAAACCAAGAGGCTTGCCTCTTGGGGTTGTAGGACACTCTATACGGAGTTACAAAGGAACGGGGTAAATGAAGCGACCTGGAAAGGTCCGTCGAAGAAGGTAAAAACCCTGTAGTTGAAACCTCGTTCCCTCTTGAGTGGATCCTGAGTACGGCGGAACACGTGAAATTCCGTCGGAATCTGGGAGGACCATCTCCCAAGGCTAAATACTACCTAGTGACCGATAGTGAACCAGTACCGTGAGGGAAAGGTGAAAAGCACCCCGGAAGGGGAGTGAAAGAGAACCTGAAACCGTGTGCTTACAAATAGTCAGAGCTCGTTAACGAGTGATGGCGTGCCTTTTGTAGAATGAACCGGCGAGTTACGATCCCGTGCAAGGTTAAGTTGAAGAGACGGAGCCGCAGCGAAAGCGAGTCTGAATAGGGCGATTTAGTACGTGGTCGTAGACCCGAAACCGAGTGATCTACCCATGTCCAGGATGAAGTTCAGGTAACACTGAATGGAGGTCCGAACCCACGCACGTTGAAAAGTGCGGGGATGAGGTGTGGGTAGCGGAGAAATTCCAATCGAACTCGGAGATAGCTGGTTCTCCCCGAAATAGCTTTAGGGCTAGCCTTATGTGTTAGAGTCTTGGAGGTAGAGCACTGATTGGACTAGGGGCCCCCAACGGGTTACCGAATTCAGTCAAACTCCGAATGCCAATGACTTATCCATAGGAGTCAGACTACGAGTGATAAGATCCGTGGTCAAGAGGGAAACAGCCCAGACCGCCAGCTAAGGTCCCAAAGTATACGTTAAGTGGAAAAGGATGTGGAGTTGCTTAGACAACCAGGATGTTGGCTTAGAAGCAGCCACCATTTAAAGAGTGCGTAATAGCTCACTGGTCGAGTGACTCTGCGCCGAAAATGTAACGGGGCTAAACGTATCACCGAAGCTGCGGATTGATACCGTATGGTATCAGTGGTAGGGGAGCGTTCTAAGGGCGTTGAAGCTAGATCGTAAGGACTGGTGGAGCGCTTAGAAGTGAGAATGCCGGTATGAGTAGCGAAAGACGGGTGAGAATCCCGTCCACCGTATGCCTAAGGTTTCCTGGGGAAGGCTCGTCCTCCCAGGGTTAGTCAGGACCTAAGCCGAGGCCGACAGGCGTAGGCGATGGACAACAGGTTGATATTCCTGTACCACCTCATTTCCGTTTGAGCGATGGAGGGACGCAGAAAGATAGGGTAAGCGCGCTGCTGGATATGCGCGTCCAAGCAATTAGGCTGATGTGTAGGCAAATCCGCACATCGTAAGGCTGAGTTGTGATGGCGAGGGAAATATAGTACCGAAGTTCCTGATTCTACGCTGCCAAGAAAAGCTTCTAGCGAGGAAATAGGTGCCTGTACCGCAAACCGACACAGGTAGGCGAGGAGAGAATCCTAAGGTGAGCGAGAGAACTATGGTTAAGGAACTCGGCAAAATGACCCCGTAACTTCGGGAGAAGGGGTGCTCTTTTGGGTGTATGCCCGGGAGAGCCGCAGTGAAAAGGCCCAAGCGACTGTTTAGCAAAAACACAGGTCTCTGCGAAGCCGCAAGGCGAAGTATAGGGGCTGACGCCTGCCCGGTGCTGGAAGGTTAAGAGGAGGGGTTATCCCTTACGGGAGAAGCTCTGAATTGAAGCCCCAGTAAACGGCGGCCGTAACTATAACGGTCCTAAGGTAGCGAAATTCCTTGTCGGGTAAGTTCCGACCCGCACGAAAGGCGTAACGATTTGGGCACTGTCTCAACCATAGACTCGGTGAAATTATAGTACCTGTGAAGATGCAGGTTACCCGCGACAGGACGGAAAGACCCCGTGGAGCTTTACTGCAGCTTGATATTGAATTTTGGTACAGCTTGTACAGGATAGGTAGGAGCCTGAGAAGCCGGAGCGCTAGCTTCGGTGGAGGCGTCGGTGGGATACTACCCTGGCTGTATTGAAATTCTAACCTAGAGCCGTGATCCGGCTCGGAGACAGTGTCAGGTGGGCAGTTTGACTGGGGCGGTCGCCTCCTAAAGAGTAACGGAGGCGCCCAAAGGTTCCCTCAGAATGGTTGGAAATCATTCGAAGAGTGTAAAGGCATAAGGGAGCTTGACTGCGAGACCTACAAGTCGAGCAGGGACGAAAGTCGGGCTTAGTGATCCGGTGGTTCCGCATGGAAGGGCCATCGCTCAACGGATAAAAGCTACCCCGGGGATAACAGGCTTATCTCCCCCAAGAGTCCACATCGACGGGGAGGTTTGGCACCTCGATGTCGGCTCATCGCATCCTGGGGCTGTAGTCGGTCCCAAGGGTTGGGCTGTTCGCCCATTAAAGCGGTACGCGAGCTGGGTTCAGAACGTCGTGAGACAGTTCGGTCCCTATCCGTCGTGGGCGCAGGAAATTTGAGAGGAGCTGTCCTTAGTACGAGAGGACCGGGATGGACACACCGCTGGTGTACCAGTTGTTCTGCCAAGAGCATGGCTGGGTAGCTATGTGTGGAAGGGATAAGTGCTGAAAGCATCTAAGCATGAAGCCCCCCTCAAGATGAGATTTCCCATAGCGTTAAGCTAGTAAGACCCCTGAGAGACGATCAGGTTGATAGGTCAGAGGTGGAAGCGTGGTGACACGTGGAGCTGACTGATACTAATCGGTCGAGGACTTAACTAACAAGTTTGATGATGACATTATCTAGTTTTGAGGGTACAAAAAATATTATAAAAACTTCAAAAAAGTTATTGACTTTAAAATGAAATTTGATATAATAATTAATGTCCTTAAGAAATTGAATCAAGTGATGATAGCGAAGAGGTCACACCCGTTCCCATACCGAACACGGCAGTTAAGCTCTTCAGCGTCGATGGTAGTTGGGGGTTTCCCCCTGTGAGAGTAGAACGTCGCTTGGTTCTAAGATTATTCCGCAGTAGCTCAGTGGTAGAGCACTCGGCTGTTAACCGAGTGGTCGTAGGTTCGAACCCTACCTGCGGAGCCATTTTTAACTTAATGCTTCCATAGCTCAGCAGGCAGAGTACTTCCATGGTAAGGAAGAGGTCACCGGTTCGAGCCCGGTTGGAAGCTTAGGAAAAGTTGTACTGGCCCGTTGGTCAAGCGGTTAAGACACCGCCCTTTCACGGCGGTAACACGGGTTCGAGTCCCGTACGGGTCACCATTTTATTACGGAGGATTAGCTCAGCTGGGAGAGCACCTGCCTTACAAGCAGGGGGTCGGCGGTTCGAGCCCGTCATCCTCCACCATCTAATTTAATAAATACCGGAGGGGTAGCGAAGTGGCTAAACGCGGCGGACTGTAAATCCGCTCCCTGTGGGTTCGGCGGTTCGAATCCGTCCCCCTCCACCATTTATTGTTGGGCTATAGCCAAGCGGTAAGGCAACGGATTTTGATTCCGTCATGCCCTGGTTCGAATCCAGGTAGCCCAGCCATTTTTTTATTTTATCGTAATTTATTACGAGCCATTAGCTCAGTAGGTAGAGCATCTGACTTTTAATCAGAGGGTCGAAGGTTCGAATCCTTCATGGCTCACTCTTTTTTTTTATGTGCGGAAGTAGTTCAGTGGTAGAATACAACCTTGCCAAGGTTGGGGTCGCGGGTTCGAGCCCCGTCTTCCGCTCCATTCGCATATACTTAAATAGTGGGGCCTTAGCTCAGCTGGGAGAGCGCCTGCCTTGCACGCAGGAGGTCAGCGGTTCGATCCCGCTAGGCTCCACCAATATACATAAAGTTAAACCTTAGTCATTTGACTAAGGTTTTTTGTTGTATATAATCATATAATATAGCAATTTAAAAGCTAAAAATGCATATGTATACAAAAAAATGTTGAGTTGACCCATTTGATTCAAAAGATTTAAACTATTAATATAATTAATAACTTTAATAGTCGAAAAGTTATATTTTTTCAAACTAAAGTAAGCGTTTACTTTTATGAATTTAGTTGATGGGGGAAATAAAAATGTTAAAAGATATTTCAATTATTGGGGTACCATTAGATTTAGGACAAACTAGACGTGGAGTAGACATGGGGCCAAGTGCAATTAGATATGCACAACTACACGAACGTATTGAAAGAATGTCTTATCAAGTAGAAGACTTAGGCGACATCTTAGTAGAACGTACACCAGTTAAAGAAGATAATTCAGAACATAACTTAAAAAACTTAAAATCAGTAAAAGAAACATGTGAAAAGCTTGCAGTAGAAGTGGATGAAGTTATTAAAAGAAACAGAATGCCACTAGTACTTGGTGGAGATCATAGTATTGCGATTGGTACACTAGCAGGTGTATCAAAACATTATAATAATTTAGGATTAATCTGGTTTGATGCACATGGTGATTTAAATACTGCTGAAACATCTCCTTCTGGTAATATTCATGGTATGTCTTTAGCTGTTTCTTTAGGACATGGTCACGATTTATTAACGAAAATAGGTGGTTACTTCCCTAAAGTAAAACCTGAGAACGTAATCATTATTGGAGCACGTGATCTTGATGAAGGCGAAAGAGCAATTATTAAAGAATTAGGAATTAAAGTTTATACAATGCATGAAATTGATAAATTAGGAATGACGAAAGTAATGGAAGAAAGCATTGACCACTTGAAAGAGTGTGATGGTGTACACTTATCATTAGATCTTGATGGTCTAGATCCAATTCACGTTCCTGGAGTTGGTACACCTGTTCCTGGAGGAATTACTTATAGAGAAGGTCATTTAGCGATGGAAATGTTATCTGATGCTGATATTATTACTTCAATTGAATTCGTAGAAGTTAATCCAATATTAGATGAAAGAAATAGAACAGCTATCGTAGCTGTTGCATTGATCGGCTCATTATTAGGAGAAAAGTTACTATAAAATAAAATTCACTTTAAGAGAGTAAATTTAAGTCGTTTAGTTGAAATCCTTTTTTTCATCTACTGAAGCTAGCATGTGCTAGCTTCTTTTTTTATCAATAAACTTTGAAGAATTGTCATTGAGAAAACTTCAAAATCACATAAAAATTTAGGTCATTCCTTCTATTATTATAGAGAGTCAACGTAAATAGTACTGTAATGATGTTTAATCTAACTAAAATAGACGTTAAAGTATTGTTAATATATTTAATAACTCATAAATTTTGTGTATTGCAAAAATATGGTATAATACTCAAGATACAGTTTTATTCTATAGAATTTGGAGGGTAAAAGATGCCTTCTTTAAATATAAATTTTTTACAGTATTTACAGAATGGATTAGATATACTAATAGTTTGGTTTGTTATATATAGATTAATTATCATTATTCAAGGGACGAAGGCTGTCCAACTTTTAAAGGGTGTCACAATCATTATTGTCGTAAAAGTATTAAGTAGCCTATTTGGACTGCATACTTTACAATTTTTAATGGATCAAGCACTAACATGGGGATTCTTAGCGGTTATTATTATCTTTCAACCAGAATTAAGGAGAGCACTAGAACAACTTGGACGTGGTCGATTCTTCTCTAGAACAACAGGTAACGGGTTTAATGACCGAAATGATATTGTTGAGAATATTGCAAAAGCCACTGAATACATGGCTAAACGAAGAATCGGTGCACTTATTTCATTTGAGAGACAAACAGGTATGGGTGACTATATAGAGTCCGGTATTAGAATGAATGCTAATTTATCATCAGAATTATTGATTAATATTTTTATTCCAAATACACCTTTACATGACGGGGCGGTAATTATACAAGGTGAAAAGATTACGGCAGCAGCCTGTTATTTACCTTTGTCTGAGAGTGCATTTATTTCAAAGGAATTAGGAACGAGGCATCGAGCTGCAGTTGGTATTAGTGAAGTTACTGACAGTATTACAATTGTAGTTTCCGAGGAAACAGGTGCGGTTTCAGTAGCGAGGAATGGAAATCTATACAGAGAATTATCAAAAGACGAGCTTATAAATTTATTAAATACTGAGCTGAAATCACCAGAAGAGTCCACTACATCTAAATGGAATTGGAAGGTGAAGCGTAATGGATAACTTTATGGATAATCGTTGGATTTTAAGAGGGATCGCTTTATTAGTAACATTATTACTTTTTATGTCTGTCAATCTTGTTCCACAATCAAGTACTTCGGGATTAGGAGACATACCGTTTGTTAATAATAAAGAATTAGTAAAAGAAGTACCAGTAACACCTATTTATGATCAGCGCAATCTAATTGTAACTGGTGTTCCAAAAGATGTTTCTGTGCAATTAGATGGACCTAATAGTATTGTAAAATCTGCTGAAATGAAGAAGGATTTCGAAGTGTATTTGGATCTAACTTCTTACGCTTTAGGTACATATGAAGTTCCTTTAAAAATTAGAAATATTTCAGATAAAATAAAAGCAACGATTAAACCAAGAACAGTTAGGGTCACAATTAATGAAAAAATTGAAAAATCAGTTTCAGTTAAAGTTGCTTATTTAAATGAAAAAGAGATTAAACATGGATATAAAGCAGAGAATGCTATTGTTAAACCAGGTTTAGTTACAATAGTAGGATCCAGAGATGAAGTATCACAAGTGTCATATGCAAGCGTTGGTGTGGATGTTACTGATGCAAATCAGACATTTAGTCAGGTGTTACCTGTTAAATTATTCAATAAAAAAGGTGTTCAACTTCCGTTTGCTACAAATCCAAGAAAAGTTGAAGTAACTGTCCCAATTGTTTCCGAAAGTGCTAGCTTCCCGATTAAGTTAGTGCAAACAGGAACACTTAAGGATGGTTTAAAGCTAAGTAGTCTTACTAGTAAAGTTGATTCACTTAGAATTTATGCATCTAAAGATTGGTTGGACAAGTTTAGTGGACCTATAGTAGTGCCAGTAGACGTATCTTCATTTGATAAAAGTGGCACATATGAAGTTAATGTACCTACTCCAAATGGAGCATTTAGAGTTGAATCAAGCACGATTAATGTAGACGTAAATTTTGATGAAGAAATAGAAAAGAAATTTAGTAATATCCCTATTAAATTAGTGGGTGAAAATAATCAATATGAGTATAAGTTTATAAAGCCCTCTTTAGGTAAAGTAGAAGTTACAGCTAAAGGATTTAAAGAAGACTTGGATGCAATTGATCCAAGTGACTTGAACATTACTGCAAAAGTGAATGGACTGGATCCAGGAACCAGAGATGTAGCGCTTACTATTACCGGTCCAAAGGGAGTTAAATATAGTTTAGAGTTTGATACAATAACGATTGAAATTACTGATAAAAAATCTGCTCAAGCTGATGAAAATGAAAATGAGAATTCAGGCGATGTAGGACAGTCATCGAATTAGAAGGAGAGTTAAAATGGGTAAATATTTTGGTACAGATGGTGTACGAGGAGTTGCAAACAAAGAGTTAACTCCTGAATTAGCATATAAAATTGGACGCTGTGGCGGTTATGTTTTAACAAAAAATAATGTCAAACCTAAAATTATTGTTGGGCGTGACACACGTGTTTCAGGACATATGCTTGAAGGAGCACTAGTTGCAGGTTTATTATCAATTGGTGCTGAAGTTATGAGATTAGGTGTAATTTCTACTCCAGGTGTTGCCTATTTAACAAGAGCTCTTGGAGCACAAGCTGGTGTTATGATTTCAGCTTCACATAATCCTGTTGCAGATAATGGGATTAAGTTTTTTGGTCCAGACGGTTTTAAATTGTTGGATGAGCAAGAAGATGAAATTGAAGAACTAATGGATGCAGAAGTAGATCGTCTACCAAGACCAACTGGAAATGATTTATGTCAAGTTAGTGATTATTTTGAAGGTGGGCAAAAATACCTACAATTCCTGAAAAATACAATTGATGAAGATTTCTCAGGTCTATTAGTAGCTCTAGATTGTGCACACGGTGCCACTTCTTCATTAGCGCCATATTTATTCGCAGATTTAGAAGCAGATATTGTTACAATGGGAACGAATCCTAATGGATTTAATATAAATGATGGTGTAGGTTCTACACACCCAGAAGCTTTAGCAGCTCTTGTAAAAGAAAAAGGTGCTGACATCGGTTTATCATTTGATGGAGACGGAGATCGTCTAATTGCAATTGATGAAAATGGTGAAATCGTTGACGGTGACCAAATAATGTATATTTGTGCAAAATACTTAAATGAAAAAGGCCGTTTAAAACAAAATACAATCGTATCAACTGTTATGAGTAACTTAGGCTTCTATAAAGCAGTAGAAATGAATGGGATGAAAAGTGCAGTTACAGGTGTTGGGGACCGTTACGTAATGGAAGAGATGAGAAAAAATGGTTTCAATCTTGGCGGCGAGCAATCTGGACACATCATCTTTTTAGATCATATTACGACTGGTGACGGCATGTTAAGTGCTATTCAGCTTGTAAGCATTGTTAAAGAATCAGGTAAAACTTTATCACAATTAGCTGGAGAAATGAAAAAGTATCCACAATTATTAATTAATGTTCGCGTTACAGATAAAAATGAAGCACTAAATAACGAGCGCATTAAAGCAACCATTTCAGAAGTAGAGGAAGAAATGAACGGCAATGGTCGTATTTTAGTTCGTCCTTCTGGTACTGAGCCTCTTATTCGTGTAATGGCTGAGGCTCCTTCTGAGGCAGAATGTAAACAATATGTAGAACGTATTGTTGCTGTTGTAAAAGAAGAAGTTGGCGAATAAAATAAATTAAAAAAATATGCATTGATGAGCACTTTTGTGTAAGTCTATGCATATTTTTGTTATATACAGCTATTCTATATTTTTTTTCATCATATTCTTGTTGACCATTTTTAATACAGTATAGTATAGTTGTTTTATTGTTTTCCTAACAGGAAAGGAGTATAGAAATAATAAAGTATTAAAAAAGCGCCAGAACTACACTAGACGTGAATGTGTAGTTGACGAGGTGGAGTTTTATCGAAGTTTCGGCGGATGACTCCCGGTTGCTGTATCACAACCGAAATTATTTATGAAAAACACATGGGTGACTGTGTGCACAAACGTAAATAATCTGATACACCGTTTAAAACAAAAAATTGAACTCGCTAATGAGCGGAATATGAAAGGTAGGTGGATATTGCTTGTAAGTCCTCTACCATTATGAAACATGACGAGGGAATAGAAAATTAAATAGTTAAACGGTTAGGAAAACAGCGTTCCATTCCTATACAATTTGTATGTCTTGTTTTTGGACTTACTAAGCAATAGTAATTATGTGTGGAATCGTTGGATATATTGGAAATGATAATGCGAAAGAAATTTTATTAAAAGGTTTAGAGAAATTAGAGTATCGTGGTTACGATTCTGCTGGGATTTCTCTTTTAACTGACAATGGTGTAGAAGTTTATAAAGAAAAAGGTAGAATTGCTGTATTACGTAAGTCAATTCCTTCAAAAACGGACGGAAATGTTGGTATTGGTCATACTAGATGGGCGACGCATGGCGCGCCAAGTAAACGTAATGCACATCCTCATCAGAGCTCTACTGAACGTTTTACACTTGTTCATAATGGCGTTATCGAGAACGATGTACAATTAAAAAACGATTATTTAAATGATATTGAATTTACAAGTGATACAGATACTGAAGTTATTGTTCAGTTAGTTGAACTTCATATTAAAAAAGGATTATCTGTACTTGATGCTTTCAGAGAAACACTTAAGCTTCTTAAAGGTTCTTATGCAATTGCATTATTAGATAAACAAAACGATGACGTAATTTATGTAGCAAAAAACAAAAGTCCATTACTAGTTGGTGTTGGTGAAGAGTTTAATGTTATTGCATCGGATGCAATGGCAATGTTACAAATTACTGATCAATTTATTGAATTAATGGATAAAGAGGTTATTGTCGTTACGAAAGATCATGTTCAATTAATGGACCTTAACGGAAATATTAAAGAACGTTCTCCATATACAGCAGAAATTGATGCTAGCGATATCGAAAAAGGAACTTATCCTCATTTCATGTTAAAAGAAACAGATGAGCAACCTTTAGTAATCCGTAATATTATCCAAAAGTACCAAGATGAAAACGGAGAGCTTGTAATCAACTCAGAAATTAAAGCAGCATTAGCAGAAGCTGACAGATTATATATTGTTGCTTGTGGAACTAGTTATCATGCTGGCCTTGTAGGAAAACAGTTTATTGAAAAAATGGCGGGAGTTCCTGTAGAAGTACATGTTGCAAGTGAATTCTCTTACAATATGCCATTACTTTCAGAAAAACCATTATTTATTTATATTTCACAAAGTGGTGAAACTGCTGATAGCCGAGCTTGTTTAGTTCAAACAAATAAATTAGGTCATAAAGCAATTACAATTACAAACGTTCCTGGATCAACATTATCACGTGAGGCTGATTTCACTCTTGCTTTACACGCAGGTCCTGAAATCGCTGTTGCATCAACGAAAGCTTACACTGCACAATTAGCAGTACTTGCAATTGTTGCAAATGCTCTTGCAAAAGAAAAAGGAAAAACAGTTAACTTTAACCTAGTTAAAGAACTTGGAATTGTAGCAAATGCAATGGAATCAATTACAAACCAAAAAGACGAGTTTGAAAAAATTGCTACAGAATATTTAGCTACAACTCGCAATGCATTCTTCATCGGCCGTAACGTAGATTACTTCGTTTGCCTAGAAGGCGCATTAAAACTAAAAGAAATTTCTTACATCCAAGCAGAAGGATTTGCTGGTGGAGAGTTAAAACATGGTACAATTGCTCTAATCGAAGAAGGAACTCCAATCTTCGCATTAGCAACACAAGAATCAGTAAACTTAAACATTCGTGGAAATGTGAAAGAGGTTGTTGCTCGCGGTGCTAACCCTTGTATCATTTCAATGGAAGGATTAAACATGGAAGGCGATCGCTTCATTTTACCAAGAGTACAAGAAGAATTATCTCCAATCCTTTCAGTAGTACCATTACAATTAATTTCTTACTATGCTGCACTACATCGTGGTTGTGATGTTGATAAACCTCGTAATCTTGCAAAATCAGTTACAGTTGAATAATCAAATTAGTAATCTATTAAATACTAAAATAAAGATTTGAAAATAAACTGAGCAGGGAGTGTAAAACGGTGATCAAATTTAACGATGAAAATAGGATTCCTACAAAAGATGATTTTCATGTAAGTGAAATTGATGAACGTGTTGTAATAAGAAAGCCGATTAAATAAACTAATTTAAAAATAATTAAGGGCTGATGGATTCCATTAGTCCTTTTCTTTTATTTATAGCTACTGTATTTTATCCATATATATGAAATAATTACAAATATTGGGTATAATACTAGATGGATTTAGAAATGGCAAAATAAGAATAGTCCAATCTTAAGTAGTTTTAAATCAACACACTTATAATAAAGAAATTATCGATTCTCATATTTAGTTTATTTTTAAATTAAGGAGGTTGAATAGTAAAATGGCAAGGTCAAAGGAATTTGAAGTAGATGCTGTTCTACTTAAAGCTATGCGGTTATTTTGGGAACAAGGTTACGAAAAGACATCTATGCAAGATCTTGTCTCGCATATGGGCATACACAAAGGGAGTATGTATGACACTTTTGGCGATAAACAATCATTATATTTTAAATCATTAGAGCGTTATATTGAGTTTTCGCAGCAAACGCTTATAAAGGAGCTAGCTAATACCCGTTCGGCCAAAGAAGCGATCCAAGTATTTTTCGAATTGTCAATTGACAAACAGGAAGAATTACCTACTGGATGTTTAATAGTGAATACTGCGGTTGAGTTAGCAAAACATGATTTAGAAGCAAGAGATTGGGTTCTTCAAAGTTGGGGTTTTACAGAGCAGTTAATACATGACATTATACTAGAAGGTCAAAGAATGGGAGAACTTTCTAAGAAATTAGATGCAAAAGAATTATCTTATTATTTTATTAATGCAATAATTGGATTTCGTGTAATGGTTAAGACTGATCCTGACCGAGAAAAATTACGCAAAATAATGGAAATAAATTTGTCAGTACTTGATAATTAGTGTGGGACTTTTTGCTTGCCAAACCAATTTAGTGAGCACAGGTCTGTGTTTGAGAGCCAACAAAGACCTGACCAAAGTAATAAAATAAAAAGACTACCCAATCCGTCTAGCAGATCATAATTTCGAAGTCACAAAAAACCGGCCCCAAACTTCGGAGCCGTTTTTGTTTTATTTAGATTTCCCTGTATTCGTCATATCTACTTTTACATTTACTTTGTAATCTATGTTTTTGTATACCTTATTCCAATCCATCTTGTTCCATCTTTCATATGATACGTGATTACGTACTAATGTTCCCATTCCAATCGGGTCTGTCTGTTCTTTTTGTAATATTTTTAGAAGTTTTTTTGAATTGGTTTTTAAGTAATTTTCGACTTGTTTCTCCAATTTTTTTTGATTTTTTTCTTTACTCAAATCCATTGTTCCTGTGTATTCAAGGATACTTCCTTTTAAATATAAATTGATTACAACTGTTGTATTTGTAAATTTGTTGATGTTTACTTTTTTATCATTTTTAGAATTTATATTGCTTAACATTAACTGATCGATTTTTCCTGAATCTTTTATGTTAATCATTAAACTTCCATTATTAATATCGTCATTTATAAAATTTAGTATTTGTGCTTCACTTAATGGAAGTAACCTAACATATTGATCGCCTCTAAAAGTGCCTAATCCTTTTAATGCTATGTTTTCACCTTCATATGAAAAAACAGGTAAAACTGGATCGATTCCGTCATCGTAATAATCCCTTAAAAAACGATATTTATCAGTATTTAAAATTTTGTTTTGCTTACCTAATTTATCAATGAATGTATATAAATATTCAGACACATCTGGAACCGAAGCTATTTTCTTTTTTAGAAGTTCTTCTCCTTTGCCTTCCACAATAGCAAATTTAACTCGGGTTCCGAATTCAGGATCCCTTGTAAAGGATTTAACGATATTTATCAGTCCTTTTTTTGCCAATTTTTCTCCGAATATGATCGATCCTTGTCCTCCGACTAACTTCAAGTTCGTTAGATTTTGAAGTTTGATAAAAGTATCATGTGATGACTTTCCGGATACAGTTAGCGTTTGAGTACCGAATTTTCCTTCTTTTGAAACTGTAGGAAAAAGGACTGTTGTTATGATAGGATTTTCTTCGTTCTCCGACAAATCGTAAGCGCCAGCTTGTAGTATTGCTAAATCTTCAATAACGTTACTAGTTCCACAACTTGTTAAAAATAAACAGCATATTGCGATTAATACAGTAATTTTATTTTGCATTAGCTGTCTCCCGATTAATTAGGTTTCTAATAATCTCAATAAAAAGGATAAACAATACAATGATAGGTAAGAGCCATGCTATGCCAATTCCACAATAACTCAACCAATTTAACCACTGTTCAACATCTATTACTGAATCCGGCAACAACGCAAGTATAAAACCACTTGCTAAGATTACTAAAATCCAAATAGTGGGCTTCAATTTTTTGAACATATTTCCTAAAAATTGTTGTGAGCCCCAGTAATATATGACTACAGTTGATAATATTTTAAAGGCAAAAACAGAAAAGCATAGATTCTCGGCTCTTGAAAGAAAAGAAACCTCAGTATATTCAAACAGTGTCATTACAGGATAAATATCATTTAATATTTGATCAAAGCTAAAAAACCCAAAACTAACAAATAGGATAATGACATAGATTAACATCGACATAAAGTTTCCAATAAAAAGGGCCTTTGTCCATTTTTTTTCTACCATTGGAAAAAAAAGAATTGAAACTTCAATACCTAAAAACGCTGAGTAAACTTGAAGTGATCCTTTGAGAAAATCAGTCTGACCTTTAAAAAAGAAAGTAGTAAAACGTGAAAAATTAAATTCTGGAAAAAGGTAGAAAATTAAAAAAATCATCGGTATTACAAAGCAAAATAAAAGTGCTATGGCTTTAGTGAATTTGTAAATTCCACCCCGTAATAATTGAAAACTTAATAAAGTAAAAAGAATGATAAAGATCGAAACTGGTAAAGCGGGAAAGAACATCATTTTAAAAATATTGATATATAATCTCATCACCATGCTTGCTATTCCAACCCAAACGCCAATAATAAACAAATAGATGGGGAACATAATCCATTTTGGAACAGTTGCCTCAATGATTTCAAATACGGAACGACCTTTTCCTAGTTTATAAATCATCACAATCATAAAAATATTAAAATTTACGAGTATAAATATAAAAAAGATACTTATCCACCCGTTGGTCCCAAAGTATTCTGCCATTACTCGAGGTAAGCTATATAGGACAAGTCCATTTTGCATCATGTAAATTAAGATAGATAGTTGAAGTGGATGAAGTCGTTCCTTCATATGATCACCATCAATTCCTTTCTCGATCACCTTTGTAATGCATCTTTGTTTGAGCTTTCCTTATTTTGTAAAAAGGCCCTCTCACAATACTATCCATCCAATCTTTGACAAAGGTTGGTGAAATTGGCATAAAATAAGGCGACTTTAAATTTGTCAAACCTGTTAAATGAATGGTCAGTATTCCTAAAACGAAGAAAATTCCAATATTCCCTAAAAACCCAGCCATTAATATAAATAAAAACCTTACGATTCGTATCGAAGCACTCATAATATAACTAGGGACGATGAACGAAGCAATGGCTGATATAGCAACAACAATAATTAAGATATTACTTGTAATTCCAGCTTCTACAGCTGCTTGTCCAATAACAATACCGCCAACGATTCCAATTGTTTGCCCTATTTTTGTAGGAAGCCTTGCACCAGCCTCCCTAAGCAGTTCAATAACAATTTCTAGAAATATTGCTTCGACTAAAGGAGGAAAGGGAACTCTACTTCTAGATTGCATAATGCTCTGAAGTAGGGATTGTGGGATCATTTCGTAATGAAATGTACAGATTGAAACATAAAATGCTGTAAGAATTAATGTAATAAATAAAGCCATATATCGCAAAATCCTAACCATAGTCCCCATGATCCAACGCTGGTTATAGTCATCTGTTGATTCAAAAAAATCAAAGAATGTAGAAGGGGTGCAAAAAATATTCGGACTATCATCTACAAGTCCAATGATCTTCCCAGCATATAATTTTGATACGGCTACATCTGGTCTTTCAGTCGTATAAAATTGAGGAAATGGTGAATTTTGATAATCATCTATTATTTGAATTAATACATTAGAGTCAGTAATGGAATCAACTTTGAGCGATTTAATTCTTTCTTTAAGATGATTCACTTTATCTAAATCAGCAATACCATCTATATACATCAAAAGAACTTTCGTTTTAGAAATCTCTCCAACACATAGATTAATCATTTTCAAACGAGGACTTCTTACTCTTCTTCTTATTAATGATACATTCGTATTTAAAGCTTCATTAAACGAATCATGTGGCCCATTTATAACAGTTTCCGTTTCAGACTGGGCAATGGCACGTTCCTCTAGTCCGGATACATTGATTAGATATGTATCCTCTCCATTAAACAAGGCAACATTACCGTCTAAAATTCCATTGATTACTTCTTTCTGATTATTTTCTATTCTAAACAATGATTGTTGAAATAGTTTTTCATAATTATAAAATGCTATTTCTCTTAAAGGAGAAAGTACCTCTTTCTCTAGCGTATTGGAGTCAACTAGAGAGTTTAAATAAATAATTTTAATATCATTTTGATTAAATGAACGATGGACAAGATCAAAACTTTCATCAAAATAATTTAGTGTTGTTTCATAAGTAGCTTCTGAAATTGTATTCTCCTCAGAATCTAATTCAGTATTATGAGAACTAACAAAACCTTTTTGTAAGAAAATCTTTTTATCTTTTGTTCGAAAGCGACTCATTCAAGTACCTTCCTTTTAAACCAATATACCTTATAATATTTACCAAGAATTGTACAAGTATGTATTCAAATACTACATAGAACAGTGACCTAAATAGAAAAAACTGCCAGGAAACAAAACCATGGCAGTTTAGATATGATTTAAAAAGGTATGAACTTTACTTTTATGACCGTTGGGGAAGTACGGTCATTCCATCTTGGAACATACGATTTGTGATTTCTTCTTTTTCTTTAGCTGAAACTGAGCTAGCAACTAACTTATAGATACCCGTTTTACCACCTAATGGGGAAACATATCGCTCTACATGACTACTACTTAATGGGCGACTATAATAGCCTGGCACATATTTATCCAACATTACTTGCATAGCAGCCGTTGCCTCATTTAAATCATAGACGGGTTTTATTGATCCTTCTATGATTACACTCATATAAGCTGTGTCCGTCCCGGCTGGTATAGGACTAGTAATTGTACCATAGCTCGTTCCTATCGTGAAACAAGCTAAAGCATTGTTCTCCATGTAAGTGACTTTTCTTCCTTCAGATGCACCATGAAAATAAATGGCGTTATTCAGCCAAACGAAGTTAAGTGGAATGACATATGGAACGTTTTCGGAAGATAAACCTAAAAAACCAGTTTGTGCATCTTCTAGAAAGTGTTTAATTTTTACTGGGTCAGTACAAATACGGTCATAATTACGAAGTGAAAACAAAGAAACCATCTCCCTCTTAGTTGATTATTCATAGAGTGCAAAAAATATAGGCTGGAATGATTGATTTAATGTTTTTCATACTCGTCTTAAAATAGCTATTTATAAAGCAGCCCAAGGGGACTGCTTTAATTTAGCGTTGTGATTTGAAAGCTGTACGAAGTTCTGATGTTATATATTCTGGTTGTTCCCATGCTGCAAAATGTCCACCTTTTGGAAGTCTGTTATAGTGGAACAGGTTCGGGTATGCTTTTTCTGCCCAACTCTTTGGTGCTTCATATAATTCATCAGGAAAGACGCTTACAGCAACAGGGATTTTTACACCTTTCACTCCAAAGAATGAAATTCCAGCTTTACCGTTTTCCCAGTATAGACGTGAAGCAGATATAGCAGAGTTCGTTAACCAAAAAAGTGTGATATTGTCTAATACATCGTCACGCGTTAGACCTTCTTTAACCCCTTCAAAAGATCTAGTGATTAGGGCAAGGCTTTTCCAATCATGATCAAGCATAAATGCTGCCAAACCTACAGGGGAGTCCACTAATCCAGTAAGCGTTTGTGGGCGAGTACCCATCAGAGATGCGTATGCGAATTTATTTTCAAGAACTTGAGAGACTGCTTTTTTCTCCTCATCTGAAAGACCTGACGGCAGCGGGTTTCCAGACCAAATCGCCGCATCAACTTCAGGAGGAATTACGCCAGCCATGTTAGTGTGAATTGCAACTAAGCCATCTGGCTCCTGAGCACCCATGAAATCTACAACAATTGCACCCCAGTCGCCACCTTGTGCTACATACTTCTTATAACCTAAGCGAGTCATCAACTCTCCATATGCACGTGCAATACGTTTAGGATCCCATCCAGTTGAAGTTGGTTTTCCTGAGAATCCATATCCAGGCATTGATGGAATGATTACATGGAAAGCATCTGATGCACTACCACCGTGCGCTGTAGGATTAGTAAGTGGTTCTATTAGTTTCATTTGCTCAATAATTGAACCAGGCCAACCGTGTGCAATGATAATCGGCATAGCATCTTCATGCTTCGAACGAACGTGAATAAAGTGAATATCTAGTCCGTCAATTTCAGTAATATAATTCGGTACGGCATTTAACTTAGACTCAACCTTGCGCCAATCATACTCATTTGCCCAATATCGTGCAAGCTCTTGCATTGTTGCAAGTTGTGTACCTTGAGATTGATCAGAAACAGTTTCCTTCTCTGGCCATCTAGTAGCATTGATGCGTCTACGTAATTCAATTAATTCCTCTTCTGGTACATTCACATGAAATGGACGAATTGCATTTTTTTCTAAAGTTTTATTTTGAGTCATTTATATCTCTCCCTATTATTGATTTATTTGTCGTGCTTCAGGGTACTAAAATTAACATCTTGTTTATGAATATAATTCAAACATCAAAACTAAACTTTTATATTCTACAGTGTTATAGTCAGGGTTTATTTTTTATTTAAGCAGAAGACATCAATTCTATTTAATCCAACTATGCGAGACCAGTTCATAATGGACGCTTTTATGATAAAAAAACCATTGAATAAGCTACTAAAACGATTTTATTTTTCCTGCTTGCGATGTAACCTCCTTTCGAGAACAAATTTAGCACATTAAAGAACGTTCGGTCAAGAATTATTTTTGACCGTTCGTTCTTTAATAGGGATAATAAATGGAAAACCCATATAAAAAATTTATTTAGCCAGTTTTAGGACTTATAAAGATAGTTATAGTCATAACTTGAAACCATTTGCTCAATGAAGAAAAAGAAAAAATTGGAACCAACCTATTCTTGACCATTCGTTCTAAAAAATATATGGTTATATCAAGATAATAAGAAAATCAAAAAAGTGATTAAATTACTTTAATTCATTTGTCCTATTTTTCAATAAAATAGTTAGTTTAAATGACATAGAAAAATTGTAGTTAATAAAGTTTTTTATCATTCAAAAATAATTATGATCAATAACAATGGATGATGAATCATTAGAACACTTTTGTATTTATAAGACTAAATTAATCAAGTGGAAAGTTTGAAAACCACTAATTCAAATGACCCAGATATTTATAAAAGGGCATTCGGATTGAGTTCATTTATTAATTAAATCATTTTAATTGAAAATCCTGTATTGTTAATAAAACACAATACTTTTAATATTAAGCCTAGTCTAATAAAAATGTTAAAGGCAATTAACTTAGAAAATGTTTAGTTATTTATTATGGTAGGCATCTTTAGACAAATGTTCTTTATGTTGAAATAAAATAAAAGGTGGTGAATAACATGGAGTTGAAACAATTAGAATATTTTGTGGCGATTTGTGAAGAGATGCATTTTACTAAGACTGCAGATAAACTTGGGATAGGACAACCTACCTTAAGCTATCAAATTAAAGGATTAGAAGATGAGCTTGGCGTCAGATTATTTGACAGATTAGGCAAAAAAATAGCTCTTACCGAAGCGGGTAAGATTTTATTAGAACACTCACATCAAATTTTTAATACAATCAAAGGTGCGAATGAACAATTACAAGAACTACAAAAACTAGATAGAGGTAAGTTAGTAATTGGTGCACCATCAGGAGAATTAAGCCAAATTGCGTTACTAGCATTACTTGAGTTTCATTCCATGTATCCCCATATACAGATACAGTTTTTTGTTTTAGATAATGTTGTCGAAAAAATAAGACAAAACGAATTCGATTTAGCATTAACAATAATGCCAATAGATGATGATGGACTAAAGATTATCCCATTATATGAAGAGGAATACTATCTAGTTGTCCATTCTGAACATATACTAGCTGATGTAAACTTACTCGAAATCACTAATCTTAAAGATATACCATTTATAATAAACCAAAAAGATCATTGCCTTAGAAAATGGATTGATTCTATATGTGGAAATTTGGGTATAATGATTCAACCAATTATTGAAACTTCTGATGCAACGTCGATTGTTAACTTAGTTAAGGAGGGGTTAGGAGCCACAATTTTATCAAAGACACTTTATAATCTAGTGGATAACGGCCAATTAATGGCAATAAAGTTAAACCCTTCGCTTCAAAGAAATGTAGTAATGATTCATCATAAGGAAAAGTTTATCGGTTCAGCAATGAATATTTTTAGAAATTTATTGAATTCACATGTAGAGAAATTTAGTAGAAAGAAAGTCATTGTGTAAAGATAAATAAAAAGTGAAGAAAGGAAACTAGGGTTCAAACCTGGCCGCCTTGGTATTTGTTAACTGTAGGGAACTAAACTGTTTTTTCATCAAGAATAGAATTTAATTTATTAATAAAAGTCCAGGGATAAAGAGGGATCTTGGGGATGTGTAAAGAAAATAAATTACTTGAAGAAATTGAAAATCTAAGAATGCGTGTGGTTAAATTAACAATTCAAAAATCCTTTTCGTATCCAGAAGTATTAAAAATTAGTCAAAACTTAGATAGCTTATTAAATAGGTATGATAAAAGTGTAATGAAAAAGATATAAGAATGAATCACGCAAAAAGAGTCATCATAATATTAACAACCTTTAAAATAATGAAGATTGGGAGTGTTTCATGATGAGCGTGTTGTAATCAAAAAACCGAATCAGGATGAAATACAATAAGTAATGAGGCTATTTTCGTATATTAATTACGATAGCCTCTTTTTTATTAGTTAAGATTCTTCTCCCTATTTTATTAGGAAATTAGATAATGGAACTAAACGAGAAGACTATGCTAGAATATTTGACTTGTTTTTAGATCCAATAAAGCAAGATTAAGACGAATTGGAAGCCAAAGATTAGGCTTGGTAATTGCAAAATGGATTGTAGAAATACATAATAGTACTATTCAAGTATTCATATTAGGTGTTGTTTTTAGTACAAAAAATAATGTGTTTTCCAAAAAGAAAGGAATGTTGACCTTGAAAATTGCTTTCATTGCACATGATCAAAAGAAAAATGACTTAGTAAATTTTGCGATGGCATATGAATCTATTTTATCTAAACACGAATTATATTCTACAGGAACAACTGGAACAAGAATAATGGAAAATACAAATTTAAACATACATCGTTTTAATTCTGGACCACTTGGTGGAGATCAGGAAATCGGTGCTTTAATAGCGAAGAATTTGATGGATATTGTTATCTTCTTTCGGGATCCACTTACAGCACAACCACATGAACCGGATATTTTAGCTTTAATTCGTCTATGTGATGTTTACTCAATTCCTTTAGCCACAAACATGGGTACTGCAGAAATATTAATCCATGGTCTAGAGCGAGGGGATTTAAAGTGGAGAAACATTGTACATGGTAAACAAAATAAAGAAAATATAAGCAAAAATCTTAAAATAGATGAAGGAATCGAATAATAAACTTTGATGAAGGAAATAGTAATTCTAGTTCGTTTATAAGGAGGTTTATGATGGATAATCAAGGAATTGGACATACACATGATACAGGTGAAACAGTCAAGATTTCTGGCTATTATACTGACCAAGACGGAGAGCATATTGAATTACAAGCAGGACAAAAATTCCCTAACTGCCCTTCATCAGGAAAGCCAACGAAATGGAGACACGGACGTTAATAGCAGAAGTTCAGTAAAAAAAGATTGTACGATGTACAATCTTTTTTTACTGAATAGATACGCTATACATTACTCCAAGATACATTGTAATCACAAAGCATAGACTAAATGCAATTGATAGCATGATTTTTGTCTTTTTAATAAAACTGATGACTAATAACCCTAAGAAGATGATTGCCATGCTTATTAACATTGTACCTTCTACCGTAAAAGTAACAGCTATTCTAATAGGTAAGGTAAGGTCAATCCCCATAATCCATTCAATCCATTTAGACGGACCCTCGTTTTGCAAAGTTAAGTTAATATTATGCGGTGGAGATTTAGTGCCCATTATAGCCGTAAAAAAGAATACTAGCGTAATTGTAATATACTCTGCCTTTAACCAACTACGAATAGTACTTGAAGGACCTTCAGTGGACTTTCGCATTAGTACACCATTGAAAAAAGCAAAAAACAATACTGGTATGATACTAATGTGCTTTAAAAGTAACATTTGTCCATAAGGAAGTAACCAAGCATTCGAATAGTCTTCTAATTTAACGACTTCTAGCATTAACACTAAACCACTTATGAAAATAATAACGACACATATGATGGCTAAAGGTGTAAACCATTTTAAGAATCTACCATAGTTTTTATAATCCTTAGCTAGCCATGTAACATTAAATAGAATTCCACTCCAGATAGAAACCATTAGAAAATGACTACTTTGAAAGATAAAACCATCCCAAAAGTTCATAGAGGTAATATGACCTGCATAACCGATACTTAAGATCATCATGAATAACCAAAAGAAATTAAAAAACCTTTTACCATCGCTATAAATATTAATGACAAGCATAATGGCAAACATACTCAAGTAAATCCATGCATTACCTACAGCTGTTTTTATGAATACAGAATAAATGGCTGTTTTAAGATGAACATCATCTAGGAAAAAAGTAATAATTTGTAGAGCAGGAAATAGTGAAAAGAAAAGTATGCCGACAATAACTAAATAAACTGTACCTTTTGTAATGTTGATTGTTGGTTTTTTGTCTGACGGAACAAAATCTAATACAAACTTTCCTGCTAATATTGAATAAAGAATATATGTTATGAACTCAGTGATTGGAATGGTATAACTCATTTTCTATTCCAAAGAACAACTCCACCAACCATTAATGCGATTCCAAAAAGACCGATTGCAATTAGTGGAATAAAATATTTAGATCTTTCTTTTTTAGGAGTAGCTTCTTTTTGTTTTTGTTTAGTTGGGGTTTGATCCTTCACTGCTTTGTCAGTTGTTTTAGTATCTGCTGTCGTTTTAGTTTCAGCCTGCTTTAATTCTACTTTGAAAGGAATCTGACCTGTTATTGGATGGCCATCTTCACTTAATACTTTCCACTCAATCTTATAGTCGCCATTTTCTAACCCATTTGGTAGATCAGCAATTAATTTATTACCTTTAATAGAAACATTTGTGACTGTCGTAGCTTTTCCAGCTTTATATAATTTGATTGTACCTAATTGCTCAAGAGCTTCTTCAAATTCAAGTGTGATTTGTTTAATTGGTTCGGTGATAATTTGCCCATTTGATGGATTAGAAGAAACAAGCTTAGTATGCGCACTCGCCAAAGTAGGGAATAAAAATAGCATTAAAATAATGATTGATAAACCTTTTTTCATATAAATCTCCTTCTTATGTAAAAATTTGTGCTTAATTTAATATAATGTAAAAACTTGTAATTATGAAATTATATTATCTTAGTTAAATTAACCACTCTTCTCAATTACACATTTTAGCTCAAAAATGTGATGTATTTGTGAAGTAGATGTAACTAATTACAGAATAGTATTGTTAGTTTTAATAAAGAAAATTAATTTATTATTTACAGAACCTCCAAAGTAAATTAATAAAATTTCATTAAAATTAAGAAGTGGAAAATAATGAAAATTTAATTTTTTAGGAGGTTATTTTATGTTTAAAAACAAACTTAAGAAAAAGTTAATTCCAGTGGCAGTGCTTTCAACTATGGCATTTGGTTCAATTATTGGCTCATTTGCTAACCATACAGTACAAGCTAAGGAAGCAAACAAGAACGAAATTAGGAATGTAATTTTTTTAATTGGTGACGGAATGGGTGTATCATATACTACTGCTTATCGTTATTTAAAAGATAATCCAAAAACAAAAGAAGTTGAACAAACAGAATTCGATCATTACTTAGTAGGGCAACAAATGACATATCCTGAGGACCCAAAACAAAATATTACTGACTCGGCAGCAGCTGCAACTGCAATGTCAGCGGGAGTTAAAACATATAATGCTGCAATTGGCGTAGATAATGATGGAGCAAGAGTAAAAACAGTACTAGAAGCTGCAAAGGAAAAAGGAAAAGCAACAGGGCTTGTAGCTACTTCAGAAATTACACATGCTACACCAGCGTCATATGGGGCGCATGATGTAAGTCGTAAAAATATGAATGCAATTGCTGATGATTATTATGATGAACTAATTAAAGGTGGACATAAAATAGATGTCATGCTTGGTGGCGGATTAAATAACTTTGTACGAGAAGATCGTGATTTAACAAAGCAGTTTAAAAAAGATGGCTACTCTTACGTAACGAATAAAAATCAACTGTTAAAGGATAAAAACAATAAAATATTAGGTTTATTTGCTCCTGGTGGAATGCCAAAGATGATCGACCGTGAGGCATCTACTCCGTCATTAAGTGAAATGACAAATACAGCGATTAATAAATTAAGTAGAGATAAAGACGGTTTCTTCTTAATGGTAGAAGGTAGTCAAATTGATTGGGCTGGACATGATAACGATATCGTTGCGGCAATGAGTGAAATGGAAGACTTTGAAAAAGCATTTAAAGCTGCTATTGCTTATGCTAAAAAGGACAAGCATACATTAGTCGTTGCAACTGCAGATCACTCAACTGGGGGCTATTCTATTGGTGCAAAAGGTGATTACAATTGGCACGGGGAACCGGTTGCTGCAGCAAAACGTACGCCAGATTTCATGGCTGAACAAATTAGTAAAGGCGCAGATGTAGAAAAAACATTGAAATCGAATATTAACTTAGAATTAAAGCCCGAAGAAATTCAATCTGTAAAAAAAGCAGCAGAATCAAAAAATATGGTAGAGATTGATAATGCAATCGAAGCAATTATTGATAACCGTTCAGTAACTGGATGGACTACTAGTGGCCACACAGGTGAAGACGTAAATGTTTATGCGTATGGACCTGGTAGCCAATTATTTGCAGGGAAAATTGATAATACTGATCAAGCAAAAAATATCTTTAGAATTTTAAAGAATGGTAAAGAAGTAAAAACAGATCCAGTTAAATGACGGGATTTAGTGATGAAAGGGGATTTAGATGAAAAAATTGATTCCATTTATTTTACTTTCATTCATGCTTACAGGATGTAGTTTAGTTGAGAAGGAGAAAACAACTGCTTCAGCAGAGAATATAAAAAACGTCTCAACGATCTCCAAAAGCCGGGCAAAGACTTTAGACGATGTATATGTAACAAATCCACAGGTTTCAGATGATACGAGGTTAATTCTTAAAGGTCAAACGCAAAAAGATGAGAAAGGTGAAGTTACTTTAGAAGACATTGCTTCATTAAATCAGTCTTACACAATTGGACCAATCGTTATGAAAATTAAACAAGTTAAGCTGATTAAAAACTTACCAACGTATTCTCTTATGGATTATTTTCATTATTATACAGAAAGCTATGAAAGTTTTCGATTCATTAAGGTTGAGGTAGAAATCATAAATCACTCGAATAAACAATTACACTTTGGTCCAGTTGCCCATTTGATGACAAGTAATCATGAAGTAAAGGAATTTAAAGATGACTTCTATATTGAATATTTAGGTGGAGAAATCAATCCAAATAGTTCAAAACAAGGCGCAATGGGATTTATTGTTGATCATACTGATCCTAGCTTGAAATGGATTGAGTTAACAACTAGTGATGTATTAGATGATCAACATAAAGTGATTGCTAAAGCACAAAAAATAAAAGTGGATTTTCATTAGATTACACAAAAAAAACTCCTTTCTAAAAAATAGAAAAAGGAGTTTTTTATTTTATAAGGTGATTTCATCCTCAACTGGTGGAAGGAGTACGTCATTTTTATCAGGATACATTGTTTCAATATGATTTTCTCCCCAAGAGCACAGTAGGTCTAATACTTCTTTTAATGACCATCCGTAATCCGTTAAGGAATATTCCACTTTTGGCGGAACTTGATTAAATACTTTTCGGTGAACGATATTGTCTTCCTGCAATTCTTTAAGCTGCTGAGTTAACATTTTTTGGGTAATGTTCGGCATCAATTTTTTCAACTGAGAAGTTCTTTTTGTACCTTTTGTCAAATGACATAGAATGACAACTTTCCACTTACCACCGATTACATCTAACGAAGCTTCAACCGGAATATTGTATTTTTTCATTTTCTCCTCTCCTTCATTATTAATGATTCAAATATCATAACATTCTCTTCGCAAACTGTGTAGTTTCTAGTTCGATAAAAAACTTTTTTGAGAATTTTTCACTGTTTTAAACCTTTATTCTCTTAAATGTTACTAAAAAGTAACTATATCACTTCAAAGTACATACTTCTTTTACTTAATCCTATCGGTCATAATGACAATAGTTAATTGATTAACACACACATTTACGAAAAGTATTTTTCCATTGTTCCTTAAATGTATAGAGGAATACGTTAATCTTTTACTATTTCTTTTCATTTATGTTTTGAATGATAATGAGACTTTATTCAGGCGCCATGTCTCTTTGTATTCAAACTAAAAATAAAACGCACAATAAAAATAACAAGGAGGATTTATATATGAGTTCAACTGCTGCTTCGATTAAGATACAAGAGAAAAAAAGTGGCACTCCTGCGTTAATGGCTCTTGCTATTAGTGCATTTGGGATTGGGACAACGGAATTTGTTCCTGTAGGTTTATTATCAACTCTTGCTGGTGATTTGAACATTTCAATCACATTAGCGGGATTATTAATTTCTGGATATGCGATGGGTGTTGCATTTGGAGCACCAATTTTAACTGCATTAACAAACAAAATTGGTCGAAAATCATTACTAATGCTATTAATGATTATTTTCATCATTGGGAATAGTGTTGCAGCCTTTTCAAGTAGTTTTGGTCTATTGTTAGTTGCGCGAATCATTACATCATTTTCGCATGGTGTGTTCTTTTCAATCGGTTCAACAATTGCAGCCGATGTAGTACCTGAAAATAAACGTGCAAGTGCGATTGCCTTTATGTTCACAGGCTTGACTGTTGCGACTGTAACGGGTGTTCCATTAGGTACATTTATTGGTCAACATTTCGGATGGAGATCAACTTTTGGAGCCGTAGCAATATTAGGTGTTATTGCAATCATTGCAATTGCGTTATTAGTTCCAAAAACAATTAAACAGCCACCAGCATCAAAGTTTAGTGATAACCTGAAAGTTTTAAAAAATGGACCATTACTTTTAGCCTTTGCTATTACAGCTTTAGGGTATGGAGGTACGTTTGTAGCTTTCACATACTTGTCACCAATTCTTGAAAAAATTACCGGCTTTGCTCCAAACTCTGTAAGTATTATCTTACTTGTTTATGGTATTGCAGTAGCACTTGGTAACACGATCGGTGGAAAAGCGGCTAATAAAAATCCTTTAAAAGCACTAACATGGATGTTTGCTGTTCAAGCTATTGTTCTTATTATTCTTTCGTTTACAGCTCCATTTAAACTAGTAGGAATTGTAACGATTTTCTTCTTAGGCTTGCTTGCTTTTATGAATGTACCTGGTCTACAAATTTATGTTGTGAAATTAGCTGAGAAGTATGTCCCATCTGCTGTAGATATTGCATCAGCGCTAAATATAGCAGCGTTCAACGTAGGTATTGCAATTGGAGCATTTATTGGTGGTTTAGTTGTAGATACTATCGGCCTGATTCATACACCATGGATTGGTGGGATCATGGTATTAGGAGCTGTTGGGTTAAGCATCTGGAGCGCTTCTTTAGAAAAGAATAAGTAAATTTTTAAAATAATAAATAAATAATTTAAAGGGAGAAATAAAAAATGAATAATTTAGTTAAATTAAATAATGGTTTAGAAATGCCAGTAATTGGGTTAGGAGTTTTCCAAGTAGAAGACGGACAAGTGGTAATTGATTCTGTAAAAGCTGCAATAAGAAATGGCTACCGTAGTATCGATACTGCAGCGATTTATCAAAACGAAGAAGGTGTAGGGCAAGGTATTAGAGAAGCTCTTGAAGAAAATGGTCTAAAACGTGAAGACTTATCTATTACATCAAAGGTATGGAATGCTGATCTAGGCTACCAACCAACTTTAGATGCTTTTGAATTAAGTTTGAAAAAACTAGGTCTTGATTATTTAGATCTATATTTAATTCACTGGCCAGTTGAAGGTAAATATGTTGAATCATGGAAAGCACTTGAAACACTTTACAAAAACGGGAAAGTAAAAGCAATTGGAATGAGTAACTTCCAAATTCACCACTTGAAAGAAGTAATGGCAAATGCTGAAATAATGCCTATGATCAACCAAGTTGAATTACATCCAATGCTAAGTCAAGTTGAACTAAGAGAATTTTTAAAAGAAAATTCAATTCAAGTAGAAGCATGGGCGCCATTAATGCAAGGGCAATTATTTGACAATGAAACTTTATTACAAATAGCAAACAAACATAATAAATCAATTGCTCAAGTTGTATTACGTTGGCATTTACAAAATGGTGTTGTCATCATACCAAAATCAATCAAAGAACATCGTATTCAAGAAAACGCAAATATTTTCGATTTTGAACTAACAGAAGAAGATATGAACCAAATCAACTCACTGAACCAAAATCACCGTGTTGGTCCAGACCCTGACAATTTTGATTTTTAAATAAAATATAAACGTAAACGACTGCTAAATTCTTTGGCAGTCGTTTTTATTTCTTATAAAGTGAAGTGTTTGCACATTCTCAAAAAATTAATTAAATCATAGAGGCATTTTTTATTAAGAGTCGAATATTCGAATATAACAATTTCATTTACAAAAACTTCCGCACCATAAGACTTAAGACTTACTAAGTTTAATACTTAAGTTCGTTTCAAAGTATATATTGTTTCGTTACGATAAATAAGTAGTGAAAAATATTGGAGAACGGTCAAGTTGTAGTATAGGAGTTGATTACTTTGAAGAAAGAAACTAAGTTCAATACAATGAAAGAACTGACGTTACACATAGTATTAGCTACGATATCGATCGTAATATTAGTCACTAGTTTACCTACTGTCATAACGATCTATAAAATATCGATTATTTTAGCAATCATGGTAATTCTGCTTTTAGATTTTTATCTGGTAGTATCGAATCATAAAAGATTTTTAAAGGTTACAAAAATAGCGCTAATTTGTTTACTACTTTGTATAACGGTAGTTGGCATTTTATTTTATGCTAGTCAATTTCTAGTATTCGTAGATGCGTACGGAATTGAGCGAATATTAACCAATCATATAGCAACGGCAAAATTATTATTTTTCTTAATCTGTTTATCTCAACCGATTTTTTTACCTTTACCAGAAGCCCTTACTATTCCTGCAGGTAGTGCTGTAATCGGATCGTTTTCGGGAGCGTTATTAGGATTTTTAGGTTCAACTTTAGGTATTGTCATTATGTATTTCATAGCAAGAATAGGTGGACTTAAATTAGTTTCGAAGTTTGTTAAAGAAAGTCAGATAAAGAAATATCAGGAATATATCAAAAAAAATGAAACAATTATTTTGACATTAATGTTTATTATTCCAATTTTACCGGATGAAATTATTTGTGTCGGGGCAGGGATTAGCAAAGTCTCTTTTAAAAAATTCCTTATAATTGCTTCGATTTCAAAATTAATTACATCATCTCTATTATCATACTCTGTGTATTTGGCTAAAATTTTCTCTTTAACAACATCACAAATAGTATTAACTAGTTCCATTTTAATTGCCTGCATCTTCTCTTTATCATTAATGATTAAGAAAACAATTAAACGAACCAATTCAAAAGAAGCTTACGTAACAGAAAGTGAATAATAAAAAAGGCAATGTAAGGTTAAACCATTACATTGCCTTTTTACTTAGTTCAAAAACTGCATTTGTCGAATTTGAAAATTTCCTGAGAAATAATGTAGAAAACATGACGAATTTACATCAATACTTTAATACCTTGAACGATATTCCATATAAAGACAATTAAATTAACGATTAGTACTAATACAAATCCACCAACTAAAGCAAAACCTGCTCCGTCACCCAAAGACATAAATGTGAAAAAGGAAATAAGCGCTAAAATAATAATTGTTAGAAATGGTAGAATATGTGAAAAAAAGGCTCGTTTAGAATGCGATTTTAGTTGTTGATCCTTTGCGACGAAATAAACAATTATTGGGAATAAGAAAGGCGCAAAGAATACACTAAAATAACATAATGAGGACAAAATCTTATTTGTTTCCATCTTTTTACCTCGATTTCTTAATAAATTTTAATTAATCTTAGTATAGTTTAATTTATATATAAAAATCGATTCTTTTATTAACAATTTTTTTGATACTTAATTAAAAAAGTTTAGGCTGAGAAATGTGTATCCTTTTTTTGTTTCTTTTTTAAAGAAATGTAAATGAAAAAACCGACTATGATAGTTGCGGTAATACAGATTGTAATCCATGGAGAGCCAAGCAAGAAATTTCCGTATAAGGTATAAAGAACTGCGATTGGAATATTACCAGCAAAAACAATTGCAATATAGGACAAGTATTTCATATTAGTGGAGGCGGCGATAAAGCAAGCACCATCTGTTGGAGCTAGAGGAGTTGCGACTGTTAGGAATAAGTATTTCCTTCGGTTCAAAATAATCTCTTCAAATAGAGAGGGATATTTATTTTCCATGAATTGTTGAATTGAATCACTTAAAATACTTCTACTTAATAAGTAAATAATTGTTTCTGTGATGGCCATTCCGATTAATGATAAGAAAATGGTTTCAAACGGGTGAAAAAACAAGCTACCTACTACAATTAATAAAGAGCTAGGAATGAAAAGAAAGATTCTGGCACAAAAAATAGCGACAAATAATAACATAGGATTGATGGAAGAGTTGGCAATATAGTGTTTTATATCTTGCAATGACAAATGAAATAAATGATATCGAATAGCGAGTAGTAGCATTAAAATCCAAAAGCCGATTACAGTTAGTGGAACGACTTTTTTCATGATGTATGCTCTCTCCTTTTAAGTTAGAAAATCTTCAGTTATAGTATTCTATTCCTCAAGTACAAGAAAACTGATTCATTTTTAAAAATTAATAATAAAGGTCATAAACATGTCAAAAAATGAATAAAAATAATTAAGCACTAAATATCTCAAATCAAAGAGAATTGAGGTGGAGATATGCTTGATGAAGGCCTATTAGTTATTCGACTTGTTTTAGGTATTATTTTATTAGGTCATGGGGTGCAGAAAGTATTTGGTTGGTTTGGTGGTTATGGTATTAAAGGAACTGGACAATGGTTAGAGTCGATTGGAATCAAACCTGGTGCATTTTTTGCTTTTATAACAGGAGTGGCAGAAATCGTAGGTGGATTCTTCGTAGCGGCTGGTGTATATACTGAAATAGGTGCATGGTTGATTATAGTAGTGATGGCAGTAGCAGTAATAAAGGTTCATATAAAGAACGGATTCTGGAATAGTTCAAATGGATTTGAGTTTAATCTATTAATTATTGCAGCTGCAGTTGGGTTATTACTCACTGGTCCAGGATCAATGGTTTTATTTTAAGGGATTGATAGGTTTAAGTCTGGAGGGAGTCTCATGTTTTGAGGCTTCTTTTTTGTTCATCTTTTTTATGAAAAATATTCCTCATTCGTGATACGATAAGGTCAGTAATGATAAGATGGAGGGATCAAGATGGCAGATGCTATTTTTGAACAACTTAGGTTTACAAGAGTTTATACTTTGAAAGTTCTTAGTACTGTTTCAACAGAAGTAGTAGATGTAATTCCAGGAGGATTCAATAATAATATTCTTTGGAATGCAGGTCACGTATTAGGGGCATATGAGCAATTACTTTATGCAAACACTGGTGATACTGGTCAACTTTCAACGGAATTCATTGATTTTTTTAAGGGTGGAACTAAACCAAGTGACTGGCAAGAAGAGCCGCCATCATTTAAGGAAATTATTACATTATTAGAACAGCAAGTTGAACAAATTATTTCTACATATGAAGGACGCTTAGATGAAATCATTCCAAAAGAGATGAAATTAGGTAGTTTTGAAATAAAGACTGTTCGAGACATGATTAGCTTTAACATTTTCCACGAAGGGCTACATGCGGGATTAATAAACGGTTTAAAAAGATCACTTGGCCAATAGAGTTATTTTTACCTTTTGTCCACGCACTAAATCTAGGAGTTTATGCTCTTAGATTTTTTTGTTATAATCATGTTTAACAATTTGTTAATTTGATAGTTTGAAAATTGTGTTAATTCAAAATAAAATATGGCTCTTTCCAATTGATTTTTGTTTTTTAGTTAGCAACAATTATGACGAAAACGGCCCAAAAAACGAGGTTATATATAATGAAGAAAGAAAGTAATTTAATTATTTACGATCTAATTTTGTATTTAGTATTTCCGCTTGTTTTATATAAAGTTTTACAGAACTATTTTAGTGACTATTGGGCGATGCTACTACCGACGATTCCAGGGATTTTATATACTTTATTTCGTTTTTGGTATACTAAACAGTTTAATGTTACTGGTCTTTTTATTATTTCAACATTAACTGTTAGTACTGCCGTTGATTTAATGGCATTAGGTTCTGCAAAAAACTTAATTTTGTACAATGTGTATTATCACTTTGGGGTTGTAGTTGTATTTTTAATTTTATTGGCTTTGAAAAAACCATTACCATATTATTTTATGATTGATATTGCTGCAATACAGGGGCAAGATCGTGAAGAAAGTAAAAAATTATATAAACATCCTTCACTATTTAAAGTGTTTCAGTACTTGTTTGTCGCATGGATTATTAAAGATATAGTATTTGCTGTTGCGCAATGGTGGATGGTAGATACGTATGGATTAAAAGCATACTACTCTCGTACAATTATCTTTACAATTGGTGGATATGTTTTTGGCATAATAATGGCAATTGGCTATGCAATGGTCACGATGAGAGCTCAAAAATTAAAAGGAGACGACTCAGATCAAAATTCCGATGAAATTATCATTTAGTAAAAGTCTTTTAAATAGAATGAATGCCACAAGGAATAAAATCCTTGTGGTTTTTTTATTTCTGATGTTCAATTATCCCCCTAATGAATTTCCTACTTCTTGTAATTCCTGCTCTTCTCTTAATCTTGCATTTAAACTATCAAGTTTTTGTATTCTTTCATTTTCGGGTTCGACATGAATTAATATTTTAGGATCTACTAAAACCTTTTTTATTTCATCTTCTATTTTGTCACATAGTAAATGAGCCTCTTCAATGCTCATGTGTGATGGTAATACTAAATGGAAATCGATATGCTCCTGTGCACCTGAACGCCTTGTACGTAAGTCATGGTATTCGATAAATTGGGATTTAAAAGAATTTAGTACATTTTCGATTTGTTTTAACTCATCTGTGGAAAGTCCTGTATCAAGTAGTGGGGTAAATGACTTACGTCCAAGTTCGATCGATTCCTTCATTATATAAATTGCGATTCCGATTCCGATCAATGCGTCGAGAAACTCCCAACCAGTAAGACTGACTAAAATTAAACTGACTGCTACTCCGATTGATGAATAAACATCCGTTAATAAATGCAAAGCGTTTGATTGCATTGCTACAGAATGAGTATCATTTCCTACTTTTTGAACGATTTTTCCTACTCTCCAATTGATTAACGCTCCAATTAACATGACGACTACACCGATTATTGGCATTTTAATTGAGGTAGGATGAAGTAGCTTTTCAACAGATTCAATGATAATCCAAATACCAGCTACAAATATTAAGATTGTTTCAACCGTACCTGAAATATTTTCAAACTTACCATGACCATAAGGATGCTCCTTATCTGGGGGTCTGTTTGAAATTCTTACTGAAAAAAATGCAATGACTGAAGCAACTAGATCCAATAAAGAATGAATTGCTTCAGAGATAATTGCTACGGAACCAGTAAAAATCCCGACTATTAATTTTAATATAACGATGAATGTGTTACTACAGATTGAAAGTACTGCTATTTTGCTTGAACGCAATCTATTCACCCCTGTCCAATTTTTTCTACTTAAGTTAAGAGTTTTGTAATAAGGCAACAAAAAAGAAAAACCACTAACAGTTTGTTAGTGGTTTGTTTTTTTAAAAGTTAAATTATATATTTTGAAATGATTTTTCATTTTTGAATCACCTTTTCTCTAGCATCAAACATATTCTATATTATAAATGCTATTTTTGGAAAGATAAAAATGTGTGTGAAAGTGAATATAAATCGACAAGTATTTTAAAAATGGTTTGACATCTATTTTTAGACTGTGTTATACATAGACTAATATAAAAAATAACAGTCTATTCGTAGAGGTTGCATTGTATATGAGTATCATTTTAGAGAACTGTGGGTTTGTTGACGAAATGAGAAAGGATCCTATGCCGAAGAAATAAATTGCCACACATTTTATTTCTGGGACTACATTTAATAAATGTAGTACTGTCACATGTGTTTGTGAAGAGCTATTGAAGAGATGTGATTGGCTAAGTCCTTTTTTAAAAGCGATGGGCACATGAACATATCCTTCATGTGTCTTTTTTAATACACTAATACATTGAAGGAAGCTTCTTAGAATGATCTTACATTTGACTTGAAGGGAGAATACGGATGTATTTACATGGTAATAGTCGAATTAATAATGAAGGACATTTAGAAATTGGAGGTTGTGATACTGTAGATTTAGTAAAAAATTACGGTACGCCTCTATACATTTATGACGAAGCGTTAATTGAATCAAAATGTAGGGAATTCCATGAAGCTTTAAGAAAAACTGGAATGAAATATCAAGTTGCATATGCGAGTAAAGCGTTCCTATGTGTTGAACAAGCCCGCTTAATAGAAAGAGAAGGCCTATGTTTAGACGTTGTTTCTGGTGGAGAGTTATATACAGCTCTGCAAGCAGGTTATCCAGCTGAGAAAATTCACTTTCACGGAAACAACAAAACAATTGAAGAAATTGAAGAAGCTTTAAATGCAAAAATCGGTTGTTTTGTAGTCGATAATTTCTTTGAGTTAGAAGTATTACAGGCATTAGCTGAACAACGTAATGAAGAAGTTTCGATATTATTACGTGTTACGCCAGGCGTTGAAGCACATACACATGAATATGTAATGACCGGCCAAGAAGACTCTAAATTTGGATTTGATATTATGTCTGGTCAAGCGAATGAAGCAGTGGAAGTTTCATTAAATTCAAATAACCTAAAATTATTAGGGGTACATTCACATATTGGATCTCAAATTTTCGAACCAGATGGTTTTGTTCATGCAATTAATGTATTAATGAGCTTTTTAAATGGAATTAAAAATGATTTAGGTTTTACAGCTGAAATATTAAATGTAGGTGGAGGCTTTGGTATTCGATATACTTCAGAAGATGAGCCTTTAGCTATTTCTAACCATATAGAAAAAATTACAACGATTATTAAACAACAATGTGAAGAGCTAGACTACAAATTACCAGAATTATGGTTAGAACCTGGACGTAGTATTGTTGGTGAAGCTGGAACAACACTTTATACGATTGGTTCTACAAAAACTCTTCCTTCAATTCGTAAATATGTATCTGTTGATGGGGGAATGACTGATAACATCCGTCCTGCACTATATGGATCAAAATACGAAGCGATGCTTGCAAATCGAGCAAATGATGTGAATAAAGAAGTTGTATCAATTGCTGGTAAATGCTGTGAAAGTGGCGATATGCTAATTTGGGATTGTAACTTACCAGTTGTAGAAAATAATGATATATTAGCTGTATCTTGCACTGGTGCTTATGGCTATTCAATGGCTAATAATTATAACCGTATCCGCCGCCCAGCTGTAGTATTTGTTAAAGATGGTGTTTCAAGAGAGGTAGTTCGTCGAGAAACATATGAAGATTTAGTTAGAAACGATAGAGTGTACATCGAAAACTCTAGTAGATAATTAACGGTTTTGTAATAGTTGTTTCAATTACTGACACTTCTATAAAGATAGAAGTGTTTTGTTTCGTTTTCTTTAATAGTAGATGATAATTTATCGACATATAAAGACATATTTATCATTTATATTACAATATTGTAACAATTGCGACTCTCTTCGGGAATCTATGGTATAAATATGTACGTAGATTAGCGAGAGGAGAACGCTGAAATGTTAAGAAAAAAACTAGCAGTGCTGGCAATGGCAAGTACAATAGTATTATCATTAGCGCCAAATGCTTCAGTTTTAGCTGATAGCAAAGTAGAAAAAAAGCAAGCTGAAGTAGATAAGTTCCAATCACAATTTAAAGAATTAAGCAACGAGATAGCGAAAATAGATAATCAAATTAAAACAACTAAGCAAAACATAGAAGCAAAAAAAGCAGAAATTTCTGAAACAGAAGAAGTTATTAAAGATAAAAATGCAAGAATTACATATTTACAAGACAGAATTCAAAAACGTAACGATTTATTAGAGGATCGTTTAGTTGCTATGCAAAAGCAACCGAAAGTTAATCTAGTAACTGATGTTTTATTTGATTCAGATTCAATCGTAGATTTCTTTAATCGAGTAAATTCAATTTCAACACTTTTTGAAGCTGATCAAAATATCATTAAAGAACAAAAGTCTGAACAAGCAGAAGTAGAAAAAGAAAAAAGACTTGTTGATGAAAAGAAACAATCTTTAGTAAAAGCAAAAGAAGATTTAGTTGCTCAACAAAGTGAGCTTTCTAAATCACAAGCAGAAAAACAAAAATCATTAAATACTGCTGAAGCTAACTTAAAGCTGGCTGTTAAAGAACTAGAGAATGCAAAAGAAGATGAGAGAGTTCAACGTCTTCAACGTATTGAGCAACAATCTCTTGAACTAGCTGCTTTATCTAGTGATGATGATGAAGATGACAGCGTTAGCACTACAGCTACTAAATCTAGTTCAAATTCTGATTCGAAACCAAGTACAAAATCTACTAGTAAAAAACCAGATTCAAAACCTACTACAAGTTCAAATAATGATGGTCCAGCAGCAACTGGAAACTCAATTGTAGATTACGCTTTAAAATACCAAGGTGTACCTTATGTATTTGGCGGAACGTCTCCAAGCGGTTTTGATTGCAGTGGTTTCATCTGGTATGTATATTCACATAATGGATACGGCATCTCTCGTGGAAATGTAAAAACATATTGGAGCAATGCTACAAGAATCAGCTCTCCACAACCTGGTGACCTAGTATTCTTACAAAATACTTATATTAATGGTCCATCACATATGGGTATCTATATTGGTGGAAATAAAATGGTTCATGCTGGAAGTAAAGGAATCAGCGTAATCAGCTTAAGTAATAGCTGGGTTCGTTCTCACTTCTTAGGCTATGGAAAATTCTAATAGTTTATTAACCTCGTATTATAATTAGTATGGTACGAGGTTTTTTATATTGTCTTACGGAAAAATTAAAAAGGTATAAGCTTTAGCTTATACCTTTTTGATTTGAAACCTGTTCCTTTAGTAAATCACGTATTTCAATAAGTAAAGCTTCTTCTTTAGTAGGAACAACAGGTTTAGCTTCCTCTACTTCTTTCTTTTTAAATGAAAGTTTATTAATTAAACGAACAAAGAAAAATACTGAGATCGAGATGATAAGGAAGTCGACTACTGTTTGGATGAACATTCCGTATTTGATTTCAGTTTGATTGTATGTGTACATTAAATTCTTGAAATCTACGCCACCAGAGATCAATCCGATTAGAGGCATCATAATATCTCCCACTAATGAAGATACAATCTTACCGAAAGCACCACCAATAATTACCCCGACTGCTAAATCAAGCACATTTCCTTTTAAAGCAAACTTTTTAAATTCTTCTAACATTTTATTTCCTCCTGTATAATTATCGTATAAGTTTACATACAAATCTTAATTCTTTCAAGTTAGCAATTACTCTTTTTAAGCAAAAATATTTATACTGGCTTTTAGATATGGTAAATATAATTAATGACAATTTTTAGGAGGGGTATAGGTATGGGCACAGAATTAGCTACATTTGCTGGTGGATGTTTTTGGTGTATGGTAAAACCATTTGATCAACAGGACGGAATTATAAAAGTTGTTTCAGGCTATACAGGTGGGGATAAAGAAAATCCAACATACGAAGAAGTATGCACTCATTTAACGGGTCATTATGAAGCTGTTCAAATTACATTTGATCCAGAAGTCTATCCGTATGAGAAGCTATTGGACTTATTTTGGCAACAAATTGACCCGACAGATGAAGGTGGGCAATTTAATGATCGAGGTAGTTCATACAAAACGGCAATTTTTTATCATAATGAAAATCAAAAAGAACAAGCTCTAGCTTCAAAAGATAAACTAGAGAAAAGTGGTGTTTTCAAGAAACCAATTGTAACTGAAATTTTACCTGCAAAACCATTTTATGAAGCAGAAGAATATCATCAGCATTATTATAAAAAGCACCCAGTTCGTTACCAGCTTTACTTTAAAGGGTCTGGTCGTCAAAAATTTATAAAGGAACACTGGAAAACGGGCCAAGAGGAGTTAAAGAAAAAACTTACACCAATTCAGTATGCTGTTACGCAGGAAGATGCAACTGAACCACCATTTAGAAATGAGTTCTGGAATCATAAAGAAAAAGGAATTTATGTTGATATTGTATCAGGACTCCCTTTGTTTAGTTCATTAGACAAGTTTGATTCAGGTTGTGGATGGCCAAGTTTTACAAAACCGATTTTAAAAGGTGAAATTGAAGAGAAGAAGGACTATAGCCATGGGATGTTGCGTATTGAAGTGAGAAGTGCGGAAGCTGACTCACATCTTGGGCATGTTTTTGATGATGGACCAGGACCTGATGGCCTTCGCTACTGCATAAACTCTGCAGCTTTAAGATTTGTCCCATATGAAAAAATGGATGAAGAGGGTTATGGTAATTATAAGAGTATCTTTCTTAAATAGTCTCTAAGGATATTTTTCATCTAATTGAAATAATTAAAATTAAACCGAGATGTTTATTCGTCTCGGTTTTTTTATTTGCTTATTAGTAGGGGGTATTTATCTAACATCAACATAAGTTATAAAATATTGTCCTAAATATTTCTAAAAAGTTTTCTGAAAATATTTACAATTGAGAAATAAGTGTGTTAATATAAAAGTGTCACAAAGTTGTCACAAATTGGGTATTGCAATTCGCAAAAAAGCCGAAACGGGAGGTTAATCATTATGAAGCGCACTGATTATGAAATCGTTGAAACATATACTCAATATTCTGGTATTGCCTTTTTTATTGGTCTTATTCTTTTTTTACTATATTTCACTGGAAGCGGTTTCTTACATACTGGCGTTAGCCTAACAGTGAGCATAGTATTGATGGGCTCTTGTTCAACCTTATTTCTATTAGGTACTTTTTTGGGATTGATGTTTTCAGTCTCTACTAAAGAACAAGTTTAAAAGTTAAAAAAAGAGTGGGTGTTCAATTGGCAAAAAGTCAATTTGAACGCCCTTTTGTTTTGTGTAACATATTTTACCAGAACTGTGTATAAAGTAATCTGTAACTTAAAATTCTTCCGATACGATTTAAATAAGGAAGTTTTGATGCACTAGGAGGTGTCGCTTAGGATGAATTTTTATAAAAAGTTAAAAGGTATGGATCGTAATGTGTGGATTCGAGTGATAGGAGAAACAATTACGAGTAGTGCGATGATGATGCTTATGCCATTTTTTGCTCTCTATCTAGAAGGAAAAGTTGATTCAATGCTAAAGGTTGGATTTATTATGTCAATTTCACCTATCGCATCGTTATTTGGTTCGATGGTAGGTGGTAGACTCGCTGATTTATATGGTCGAAAACGTATGATGGTTTTTTCGACCCTTGGAACATCGCTTATTTTAGTATCCTTTGCTTTAGTAGAAGGCTATATGGCATTTTTAATTTTATCGATTTTACTAGGTATTAGTAACTCATTCTTTAGTCCAGCAGCTTCTGCAATGGTGGCTGATGTAACTGAACCAGAAGAAAGAACTGAAGCGTATGGATTATTAAGGGTTGGAAGTAATGTAGGTACTGTGGTCGGTCCGTTATTAGGAAGTTCGGTTGTTTACTTTTCTAAGGATAGTTTATTTTATATTGCAGCAATCACTTTAGGACTTTATAGCATTGCGCAATTAATTCTATTAAAAGAAACACTTCCTGTAGATAAAAATGTTAAAGAAAAGAAAGAAGAAACAAAAATACCTTTTAAACAAGTTATGAAAATCATTAGTTCAGATAAATTATTACTTTTTTACGTAGCAACAGGTGTGATTATTTCAATGGGTTTCTCACAAATTGAGGGGATGCTACCTCTTTATTTTAAACAAAGCTTTCAATCGCATTTTGGTGTGTGGAATCCTTATCCATTTTTAATGTCGCTAAATGGATTGTTAGTTGTTCTTTTGCAATTTCCAATTTCAAGTTATTTATCGAATCGTTCAATTGGAAAAACGATGTTTTATGGAACAATCTTATTTGGCTTAGGCATTTTATCAATCGGTTTTGCACCTCCATTATTCATATCAATAGGATTAGGGAAATGGATGATTCTTTTTTTCTTAGCAATGATCTTCATATACTACACATTTGGGGAAATGGTCATGTCGCCAGTTCAAATGACATTTGTGGCAAATATTGCACCTGAAGATTTAAGAGCGACCTATATGGCGGTTGGTAGCATGAAATGGACGATAGGTGGATTTCTTGGACCTTTACTTGGGGGCTTTTTATTCGATTTAAAATTAGGGATATGGCTATTTATCATTCTAGGAACAGGAGTTGTACTTTCAGGTATAATGTATCGCTCGCTTGATGAAAAAGTAGCAATCAGAGAAAATCAACAGGGTATCGCGCAATAGTTCCAAAGGCACTCACTTTGATTGCTTAGTCAAAGGAACAGTGCTTTTTACTCTAATAGACAAAGTATAGTTCAAGTAGAGCTATGCTTTTTTTTAGTTGTAATGAAATCACAAAACAGATATCATTGCATATGTTGTAAAGAAATATAGGTTTCTACCCATAAAAGCTTATACACATTTGTATAAAGTGGTACAATAGGGAGAGCAAAAAATAGTAGGGGGAACATCATGAAGATTAAGTTAGGATTATTATATGGCGGTAAATCTGCGGAACACAAAGTATCATTACAAACAGCTTTTGCCGTTATTTCTGCTTTAGATCACACAAAATTTGATGTGTATCCAATTTATATAACAGAACAAGGCGAATGGTTACAAGGGAAACAAATTGAGGGGAAAGTAGAAAGTGTTGCAGCTTTAAAATTCTCAAATGAAGATCAACATGTAAATGAAATCGCTCCTGTTGCGTTAACTTCATCAATTATTCCTGCTGCTTCAAATCAAGATTCAACTGGCCCAGTTGATGTTATTTTCCCATTATTACATGGACCAAATGGTGAAGATGGAACAGTTCAAGGTTTACTTGAGCTATTAAATATTCCTTATGTAGGAAATGGTGTATTAGCTTCAGCGGCTGGGATGGATAAAGTAATTATGAAAAACTTGTTTGCTCAAGCTGGAATTCCTCAAGCTAAATATGTACATTTCTTAAAATCAGAGTGGAAATCAAATGCAGAATCCTGCTATGTAATGGTTGAGAAAGAATTAGGTTATCCTGTATTTGTTAAACCTGCAAACTTAGGTTCAAGCGTTGGTATTACAAAAGCTAAGAATCGTGAAGCACTAATAGCTTCGTTTGAAGAAGCATTCCAATTTGACCGTAAAATCATCATTGAAGAAAACATTGTTGGACGTGAAATTGAAATTGCTGTATTAGGTAATGATCAAGTTAAATGTTCTGTTGTTGGCGAAATCAAACCGTCAGTTGAATTCTATGATTATACTGCAAAATATGAGAGTGGCGACACTGGTTTAATTATCCCAGCTCCTGTAGAAACAGAAACATATGAAAAAATTAAGCATTATGCAGAACTTGCTTTCAAAGCAATCGATGGCTCAGGCTTAACTCGTGCTGATTTCTTTGTAACTGAAGATGGTGGCGTATTAATGAATGAAGTTAATACAATGCCTGGATTCACTCCGTTCAGTATGTATCCTCAATTATGGCAGGCAACTGGATTAACATATCCAAAATTAATTGAAAAATTAATAGACCTAGCAATTGAACGTTACGAGCAAAAACAACAAATTAAATATAATATTTAACAATTGAAAACACTATTCATGATTGAATAGTGTTTTCATGTGAATAAAAGAAAAATGGTTAGAAGAGGAGTTGGTGACAATGTCAATCATACGTACTTTATCTCAAATTGTTAATATGATCCCTGGTAGCCAATTACAAGGTGAAGATTTAACAATCAAAGGAGTTTCAACAGACTCTCGTGTAGATTTAAATGGGAAATTATTTATACCGCTAATCGGTGAAAAATTCGATGCACATCAATTTTTACCTCAAGCAATTGAAAATGGTGCAAGCGCAGTACTTTGTTCTAGAAAGTTTTCAAATATACCAACAAACACGTCTGTCATCTTAGTTGACGATACGTTAGAAGCTTTACAGAAACTATCTAAATCATATTTACGTGAGTGGAATGGAAAAATAGTTGGTATTACAGGAAGTAATGGGAAAACATCGACAAAAGACATTTTAACTAGCATTCTTTCAGCAAAATATAAAGTACATAAAACACAAGGGAACTTTAATAATCATATCGGACTTCCGTTAACAGTATTAGCGATGGAAGAAGATACAGAGGTCGCTGTCTTAGAAATGGGTATGAGCAATTTTGGAGAAATTGAATTTCTATCTAATTTAGCTGAGCCTGATGCAGCAATCATTACAAACATCGGTGAGTCTCATATGCAGGAACTAGGCTCAAGAGCTGGTATCGCAAAGGCGAAGCTTGAGATCGCTAGCGGGCTATCTAAAAATGGATTACTTGTCATTAATGGTGATGAACCACTATTAATCGAAGGTACAAAAGACAAAAATTTAATCTATACAATTGAAACTTTTGGTTTTAGTGAAAGTAATGATGTTTATCCAACATTTATTGAAATGAATGAATCTGGTAGTGAATTTGAAATAAATAAAGCTAAGGATGTCCGTTTCAAATTGGGCGTACTAGGCAAACATAATATTAGTAATACATTAGCAGCTATTGCAGTTGCGAGAAAGTTTTCGTTAACATGGGATGAAATTAGTTCGGGTATGCAGAATTTAGAAATGACTAAAATGCGCATGGAACTATTAAAGAATGAAAATGGAATAACAATTATTAATGATGCCTATAATGCAAGTGTTACATCTATGAAAGCGGCTCTTTTATTTGCTTCAGAACTAAAGGGTTATCATCGAAAATTTGTTGTATTTGGCGACATGTTAGAATTAGGTGATCAAGAAATTGCTTTTCACGAAGAAATTGGAGAAGAAGTTGTAAATCTTCATTTCGATTTTCTTTATACTTTTGGACCATTAAGTAAATTTGCAGCAACGTCAGCTTTTGAAAAAATGGACTCTTCAAGAGTAAAAAGCTTCGAAGATAAAAATAAGTTAATTGAAGATTTATTACAACAAGTTCAACCAAATGACCTAGTATTAGTTAAAGCTTCTAGGGGAATGAAATTAGAAGAAGTAGTAAATGCGTTAGTAAATCAGGGGTAATCATATAATCTAGGGAGTTGAAAACAAGGGAAATAGGAATAAAGATTCTCCTTATTCCCTTAGTTTTGCTCTTTGTTTGTTGCGTCCCTGAAATATACGAAGTGAAAACTTTATACGCGTAATTTAACATATGAAAACTGTTCGTAATAAAAGGGGTTAAGAAGGCTCTAAATATGATTTTATGGCGAATTTAACGTTAATAAAAGGGCAAAATATTGACTGGAAACCAAATTGTTAGAATATAACTTCATTTGCTTTTTAGTTAGAATGTCCGTATAATGGGTAGATATTGTTTCCTTTTCATGATACTTCGGACTATTGTTTTCCACTAAAAACGAACCTTCCATATGAACAGTCACGAAACATATAATTTTTTAAATTTTTATAGATCAATTGAGATACAAAGGAGATTAACCAAATTGACAACATTTCAAGAATTAGGATTAAGTAGTAAGATCCTGTTTGCGATTGAAAAATTAGGCTTCGAGGAAGCTACTCCAATTCAAGCGCAGACTATTCCATTAGCAAAACAAGGCCATGATGTAATTGGTCAAGCGCAAACTGGTACTGGTAAAACTGCCGCTTTTGGTATTCCATTACTAGAAAAAATTGATGTAGATAGTAACGATGTTCAAGGACTTGTTATCGCACCTACACGTGAGTTAGCTATTCAAGTTGGTGAAGAATTACACAAAATTGGTATGAATAAAGGTGTAAAAATCCTTCCAATATACGGTGGACAAGATATTAATCGTCAAATGCGTTCATTAAAAAAATTCCCACATATTATTGTTGGAACTCCTGGTCGTATTCAAGACCATATTAACCGCCGTACAATTCGCCTAAACAATGTAAATACAGTTGTTTTAGATGAAGCAGATGAAATGTTAAACATGGGATTCATTGAAGATATTGAAGCAATCCTAAAAGAAGTTCCAGAAAATAAACAAACACTTCTTTTCTCTGCAACAATGCCTGACCCAATTCGTCGTATTGCAGAAACTTTCATGACAAATCCACAAATCGTTAAAGTAAAAGCAAAAGAAGTTACAATGCCAAACATTGAACAACATTTTATTGAAGTTCAAGAAAAGAAAAAGTTTGACGTTTTAACACGTTTATTAGATATTCAAACACCAGAATTAGCTATTATTTTCGGTCGTACAAAACGTCGTGTTGATGAATTATCTGAAGCATTAAATCTACGTGGTTATGCTGCTGAAGGTATTCATGGTGATTTATCACAAGCAAAGCGTGAACAAGTACTTCGTAAATTCAAAAATGGTTCAATCGACGTATTAGTAGCAACAGATGTAGCTGCTCGTGGATTAGATATTTCTGGCGTTACACATGTATATAACTTTGATATTCCTCAAGATCCTGAAAGCTATGTACACCGTATCGGTCGTACAGGTCGTGCAGGTAAATCAGGTATTGCAATGTTATTCATCACTCCACGTGAGTTCGGTCAATTAAAAAATATTGAGCGTACAACAAAAAAACGTATGGAGCGTATGACTGCACCGACATTAGATGAAGCAATTGAAAGCCAACAACGCATTATTGCTGAAAAATTAGCTTCAACTATGGAAAGTGATAACTTAGCGTTCTACAAACGTATTGCTGAAGAATTACTAGAAGAGCATGATTCAGTAAACGTAGTAGCTGCTGCATTAAAAATGTTAACAAAAGAACCAAATGAAACTCCAATTCGCCTAACTGATGAGCCACCTATGGTTTCAAAACGTGATCGTGGCGGACGTGGTGGAAACGGCGGCGGTTACCGTCGTGGTGAAAACAGACGTGGCGGTGGCGAAGGCCGTCGTGGAGATGGACGTCGCGGTGATGGACGTCGTGGAGATCGCGACAACCGCGGAGGAAACTTCCGTAACAAACGTAGTGAAGGTTCTCGCGATGGTAATCGTGGCGGACAACGTAGACATCAAGATAGCAACAAATAAGATAATTCAAGGTACATGGAATAATAATCCATGTACCTTTTTTAATGCAAACTGTGTGAATTTTGACAGATTCCATACACTAACTAAAAACGTATGAGAGTTGGAATAAATATGTTGGTTAGACTTGGATATGTCGCAATGAGTATGAATTTACAAAACGCCTCTCCCTCAAAGACAATGACGGTTGCTCAATTTTTAAAACAAAAAGATAAAGATGCGGCTATTCGTAAGCTAGAGCAAATTGCTAATACAAATATTAATAACTCCTTAAGACTACTTAAGCACAATAAGGCACATGATATATCTTTTTTTCGCCTAAGTAGTAAATTAATTCCATTAGTTAACCATGAAGAAGTAGCGGATTGGAATTACATAAAGCCTTTAAAGGAAAGTTTACTTGAGTTGGGTAAATTTGCGATTGCAAATGAAATGAGGATTGATTTTCATCCGGATCATTTCGTAATCTTAAATTCAACTGATGAAGAGTTATTAAAATCATCTGTAAAAACCTTAAAAATGCATTATCAGCTTTTAAAAGCGATGAAGATTAATACAGAACAACGATGTGTACTCCATATTGGTGGAGGGTATGATGATAAGGAAAAATCACTGGAACAATTAATAGAGAATTTTAGCCTTGTTCCAGCGCAAATTCAAAAAATGCTAATGTTTGAAAATGATGATACAACCTTTACGTTTGATGAAACATTATTTGCCTGTGAAAAATTAGGAGTTCCACTTGTATTTGACTATCATCATCATCTAGTTAATCATACGAATGATGACTGGATAAAAAATTGGAGTTATGCGGTCGATACTTGGAAAGCTTCGAGCTTACCGATGAAAATGCATATATCTAGTCCTAGAGATGAGAAAGACAAACGAGCTCATGCTGATTTTGTCGACCCTAACATGTTTATAACATTTTTAAATGATATTTATGGCTCGGTTAGGCAAATTGATTGTATGATTGAAGCAAAACAAAAAGATAATGCACTATTTCAATTAATGGATGATTTGAAAGCTCATCCGTCTATTGAGATTATTAATGATTCAAGCTTTTATTTTAAACCGTAGTACTTGAAAGTTAGGGTGAGGAAAATATGATCGTAGGTATTGGATTAGATTTAGTAGAAATTGAACGAATGAAAGAAATAATAAGCTCACAGCCAAGGTTTGCGAAAAGAATTTTAACAGAAGCAGAATATGAAATATACGAAAACCTATCAGAACGAAGAAAACTAGAATTTTTATCAGGAAGATTCGCCGCAAAAGAAGCTTGTTCTAAAGCTTTTGGTACCGGTATTGGGAAGGAATTAGGGTTTCATGATATTGAAATCTTAAATGATGAAAAAGGTAAGCCTGTTTTAACCGTTGATTTGCCGTTTATACCGTTTTTATCAATTACGCATACTGAACATTACGCGGCTGCTCAAGTTGTCTTACAGCAGGTATAACACACTTTTAAAAGTCACTCGTTTGAGTGGCTTTACTTTTTTGTACCGACCAAATTGCTAATTTTAAGGATTTTTAATATAAGTACCTGCACCATTGTCCTCACTTACAGCCCTCTGCAATCATAAAATCTTCTTAAATTTTTTAATTTAGCTTGTCATGCTAGTCTGCATATTTTAAAGCTTGACCTCATATAGTTCTATGAGGATATGAGAAGCAAGGTTGCAACGTGCATGAATAAATCTAGATTTTACTTCTAAGCTACTCGCGCACATTTATTCATAAGCCTTTGCATAAAATTCTCTTTTTTACAATTTAAGAGGAATAAAGGAGCTGGGGAGATGAAGAAAAAGCTTGTAGCGATGCTTTTGACAATCATGTTAGTACTATCATTAGCTGCATGTGGCAAGAAATCGAAAGATGATGTAGTAGGTTCTCTTAGTGATCAGATGGAGAAAATGAATGGTTATAAGGCTGATGCAACTTTAACAATTAACAACGGTAATGATCCTCAAAAGTATGAGGTAGTCATTTGGCATAAAAAGCCTTCTTTCTACCGAGTGCAATTAAAAAATGCAAAGAGTGATCAAAACCAAATTATTTTAAGAAACAAAGAAGGTGTGTTTGTTTTAACGCCAGCATTAAATAAAAGCTATCGCTTCCAGAGTGATTGGCCATCAAACAGCAGTCAGCCATATTTACCGGAATCCTTGGTTAATGACTTATTACAAGATAAGAATGCAACGTTTAAAACGACTAAAAAAGGATACGTATTTGAAACAAAAACAAATTACACAAATAGACAATTGCTCCCAACACAAGAAATTACTTTTAATAAAAAAGGTCTAACACCTGAATCAGTCAAACTACTAGATACAGATAAAAATGTTGTTTTGGATGTTAAGTTCGATAAAGTACAATACAATGCGAAATTTGATAATGATGCCTTTGATGTGAAGAAAAATATGACAAGCGCTCGTTTAAGTGTACCTACTTCTACAAATCCAGAAAATGATCCTGATTTATTAGTGACACTTTACCCGAATTATTTAATGAAGGGCGTTGTGTTAGATGATCAACAAGAAGTAAAAACAGACAATGGTGTTCAGGTTATACTTTCATATAAAGGTGATAAAAAATCATTTACTTTAATTGAGGAAAAAGCACGAATTTCAGAGTCTGGAACAACGATGGAAATCACTGGTGAACCAGTAGATTTAGGCAAAACGGTGGGAGCATTATCAGATAAAATGATCACATGGTCATATGGTGGAACAGATTTTACGATTGTTTCTAAAAACTTAACTCAAAGTGAGCTAATTCAAGTTGCCCAATCAGTCGGAGATACAGGCACAAAATAATATTTTTTTCAAACTTAAAAGGGCGTGATGATGCTTTATCACGCCTTTTTAAATTTTAAATAAACTATATTGTAGTAGTATAATGGTTGACATTTATAGTAAAATAAGCAAATAATTTTACACATATAAAAAAGAGTAATGGGTAAATCGATAAGGAAGTGTATGTCATGACAGAAACATCATTTTATCGCGAAACTTGGGTAGAAGTAGATTTAGATGCAATTGAGGAAAACATTAAAAATATTGTATCGCTTTACCCTAATCATCAAGAAATATATGTAGCTTTAAAAGCGAATGCATATGGACATGGTTACGTTGAAGTAGCGAAACAAGCATTAAAGTCTGGAGCAACAAGATTATTAGTTGCTTTTATTGATGAAGGAATTTTTCTGCGTAATGCGGGAATAGAAGCACCGATTTTAGTGTTAGGAGCAACTAAACCTGAGGATATTAATGTTGCAATAAAGAATAAATTAACTTTAACAGCATATAATGTTGATTGGTTAGAAGGTATTTCTAAAAATATAAAAAGCACAGATGGTACAATGATTCATATTAAATTTGATACTGGGATGGGTAGATTAGGCCTAAAAACAAAATCCGAATGGGAGCAAGCTGCATCAATCATACGAAAAAATCCATCAATTATATTGGAAGGGCTGTTTACACATTTCGCTACTGCTGATGAGTTAAATAGATCCTATTTTAATGAGCAACTAGACAAATTTTATGAATGTATAGAATGGGTTAAGAGCAGTGGGTTCTCTCCGGAGTTAATTCATTGTGCGAATAGTGCAGCGGCCGCATTAGAAACCAACTTATTTAATACTGTACGTGTTGGTATTATCATGTATGGTTTAACGCCATCTTTGGAAATAAAACCAATGCTACCATTTACATTAAAGCCAGCATTATCACTTTATACGAAAATCTCACATATTAAGCAATTACCCGCTAATAGTGGTATAAGTTATGGTGCAACGTATTTTACTTCTGATTCAGAGTGGATTGCGACGTTACCAATCGGGTATGCAGATGGCTGGCTAAGAGATATGCAAGGATTTTCTGTGTTGGTTGAAGGTGAAAAGGCAGAAATCGTCGGTAGAGTTTGTATGGATCAGTGTATGATCAAGCTTTCTAAACATTATCCCGTTGGTACAAAAGTGATTTTAATAGGAGAAAGTAAGGATGGATCAGTAACGGCTGAAGATGTCGCTACACATATGAATACAATCAATTATGAAGTAACATGCCTTATAAATCACAGGGTACCAAGAGTATATAAAAAGAATGGAAATATAAAGTCCATAAGTAATTATCTAGTATCAGATTAATTGTAATTTGATGTATTAAAGTATGAAACACTGTTATTTGGTTAAGATAAACGAAGATATGTGTCTTTCCAATCACTGAAAATAATGGTATGATGTAGTATAGGGAGATATATGGGTAATAGTTGATTCTGGAGGTGCTGAAACTTGTCCGAACTAAATGCGACAACTGAAATAACAGTACGTTTACCAAAACACGTAGTAAGCGAACTAGATGGATTAGTAAAGCAAGAAAACGGTAATCGAAATGAGTATATTTATCAAGCGACTAAGATGTTTTTAAAGGATCGTAAAAGACGCCAAAGTCGTGAGCAAATGCGACGTGGATACATGGAAATGGCTAAAATCAACTTATTAATATCTTCTGAGTCATTCTATGCTGAGTCTGAAGCGGATTCTAAAGTGGAGCGCTTAGTTAGCGGGGGGTAATCACTTGATAGTAAAACGTGGCGACGTATATTTTGCAGACCTTTCCCCTGTAGTTGGCTCAGAACAAGGTGGAGTTCGTCCGGTTCTCATAATACAAAATGATATCGGTAATCGTTTTAGTCCTACCGTTATAGTCGCTGCGATTACAGCACAAATCCAAAAAGCAAAGCTTCCAACACATGTTGAAATCGATGCTAAAAAATATGGATTTGAACGTGATTCGGTTATACTACTAGAACAAATTCGAACGATTGACAAACAACGATTAACCGATAAAATAACACATCTTGATGATGAGATGATGGATCAGGTTGACGAAGCGTTGCAAATCAGTTTAGGACTTGTTGACTTTTAAAGTTGCTATTATAGCAGCTTTACCTACATAGATTATAATAAATTGTTTTGTAACCCTTTCGTTTTGAAAGGGTTATTTTAGGTTCTTTGAAATTACCAAAAATTGGAGGCGGTAATAATGTCACAACAATTGATTAATAAAATTGCATCTGATTTATCGATTACTACAAAACAAGTAGCTACCGTAATTGAATTAAAGGAAGAAGGAAATACAATTCCCTTTATTGCCAGGTATCGAAAAGAAAAGACGGGTTCTCTTGATGAGGTACAAATTCATTCTATTTTAGAGAAATATGAGTACGCTGTAAATCTTCAAACGAGAAAAGATGAAGTGATCCGTTTAATTGAGGAAAAAGGGAAACTGACTGCTGACTTACGTAAAAGTATTACTTTAGCTACAAAGCTACAGGAAGTTGAAGATTTATATCGACCTTATAAAGAAAAAAGAAGAACTCGAGCTACAGTTGCAAAAGATAAAGGGTTAGAACCTTTTGCCCAATGGTTATATTCAATGCCAAATGAAGGTTCTCTTGCGGATGAAGCGTTAAAATACATAAACGCTGTACTGGAAGTTAATACAGTTGATGAAGTTATTCAAGGTGGAAAAGATATTATTGCCGAATGGATTGCTGACGATGCAACTTATCGAAAGTGGATTCGTGAAATTACCTTTAAAAAAGGAACGATGGACAGTGCGGTAAAAGATTCCGAAAAAGACGAGAAAAAAGTATACGAAATGTATTACGATTACTCAGAACCAATTTCAAAGATTGTTCCACATAGAATACTAGCCATGAATCGTGCTGAAAAGGAAGATATTTTAAAGGTTGCAATTCAACCTCCTTTTGATGAGATTATTTTATATTTAGAAAAAAGGATTATTACAAAGGACACTTTTGTACGACCAATCTTAATGGAAGTCGTTGAAGATGCATATAAAAGATTAATTCAGCCTTCAATTGAAAGAGAGATTCGTAAAGAGTTATCAGAAAAAGCTGATTCACATGCGATTAATATTTTCTCAGAAAACTTACGGTCATTATTACTGCAACCACCATTAAAAGGGAAAATCGTACTAGGAGTAGACCCGGCATTTCGTACAGGCTGTAAATTGGCAGTAGTAGATGAGACGGGTAAAGTACTCAAAATAGATGTGATTTACCCTCATCCTTTCAGAGGAGAAAGAGAAGAGGTTCAAAGAAATAAAAGAGAACAAGCAGTTACGAAAATTAAAGATATACTTATTCAATATAAAATAGAAATGATCGCAATTGGAAATGGTACAGCTTCGAGAGAAACAGAGCTTTTTATATCTGGAATTTTAAAAGAAATGAAAAATAATACTTACTATGTAATCGTAAATGAAGCGGGAGCAAGTGTTTATTCAGCATCTGAATTAGCAAGAGAAGAGTTCCCCGATTTACAAGTTGAAGAACGAAGCGCAGTTTCAATTGCCAGACGACTACAAGATCCGTTAGCAGAGCTAGTAAAAATTGATCCTAAATCGGTGGGGGTAGGATTATATCAACACGATGTATCTCAAAAAAGCTTAAATGAATCATTATCATTTGTTGTTGAAACATCTGTTAACCAAGTTGGCGTAAATGTAAATACAGCATCGGTCTCACTACTTCAATACGTATCAGGCTTGTCTAAAACAGTTGCGAAAAATATTGTTAATTACCGTGATGAAAAAGGGAAAATAACAAACCGAAAAGAGCTTAAAACAATTCCAAGACTAGGTGCTAAAACATATGAGCAATGTATTGGATTTTTACGTGTCCTTGAAGGAGATGAACCTTTAGACCGTACAAGTATTCACCCAGAGAGCTACGTACAAGTAAAAAAATTATTAAAGCAATTAAATTTCTCAACAAGTCAAATTGGTTCAAATGAACTGAAAGAAAAGCTAAAGACAATTAATATAAAAGAAGTGTCAGAGCAATTAGATATTGGTGAAATTACGCTAAAAGATATTCTAGCATCATTAATGCAACCTGAACGAGATCTACGAGATGAATTAGCAGCACCAATCCTTCGCCAAGATGTTCTTCAAATTGAAGATCTAAAAATAGGGATGGAACTTGAAGGGACAGTAAGAAATGTAGTCGATTTTGGTGCGTTTGTAGATATTGGACTAAAGAACGATGGTCTTGTTCATATTTCTAGAATGAGCAGCAAATTTATTAAGCATCCACTTGATGTTGTATCAGTTGGTCAAGTAGTAAAGGTCTGGATTGCTGAAGTAGACCAAAAGAAACAAAGAGTAGGTTTATCTATGCTACCAATTGAATCGAAAGAAATTATCAAAGCTTAATTTTTTGATAATAAAACCAACATTGATTCAATAATTTAATTTGATAACGGTTTTTTTCATAAAATGCTTTTTGAATTTGAGATTTAAGCCAACTAGGCATTGCCATGATGAAAACCTCCAACTTAAAAATCTTCGCCCATCTTTTTTTAGGATGGGCGATGAAATAAATGAGTGAGGGGTAACCTTCCGATACATTGTATAAAAAGGATAACTGTATTGTTCATTTTGATAGTAAAAATTACGCCGTTGTAGAGAGATTTACTAAGAGCAGCCTATTTAGCATAAATCGTACTAATAAGATCTTTTGAAATTCTCATTTGTAAGTTTAATGTATGCACATACCCAAGAATATGTGAGTTGTTCAGTTATAATAAAGAAGAAAAAAGGATGGAGAATCATAAAATGGATAATGAGGAGATACAAAAACTGGTTGAAGAACTATCAATCACATATTTCAATCGACCATTTCTCCACCAAGCTACTTTCAATACTAGATTGAGGACAACTGGTGGTAGGTATCTATTAAAAACAAGTAATATCGAATTAAATAAGTTTTATTTTGAAGAACACGGAATTGAAGAGTTAAAAGGGATCATATTACACGAGCTTTGTCATTATCATCTTCATATTATGAAGAGAGGATACAAACACGAAGATAAAGATTTTAAAGAACTATTAAAAAAAGTAGGAGCTCCTAGGTATTGTAAACCACTAAATTCGATAAAAAAAAGAACGCATTCATATAAGTATAAATATAGATGTTCAGGGTGTGGGCAAACCTTCTTAAGAAAAAGAAAAGTGGACATTAAACGCTATGTTTGTGGTTTATGCAAAAGTCCATTAAAACAATTATAAATAGTGTTGACATCTAATATGCATATAGTTTATATTAATACTTGTCATCACGTTTTAGCACTTGATGAAAAGATTATTAATTTTTCCGCAGTAGCTCAGTGGTAGAGCACTCGGCTGTTAACCGAGTGGTCGTAGGTTCGAACCCTACCTGCGGAGCCATTATAATAGAGAAGTACCCAAGTGGCTCAAGGGGCGCCCCTGCTAAGGGTGTAGATCGTTTACGCGGTGCGAGGGTTCGAATCCCTTCTTCTCTGCCATATTTTTTTTGGCCCGTTGGTCAAGCGGTTAAGACACCGCCCTTTCACGGCGGTAACACGGGTTCGAGTCCCGTACGGGTCACCATTTTTATCCTGGAGGATTAGCTCAGCTGGGAGAGCACCTGCCTTACAAGCAGGGGGTCGGCGGTTCGAGCCCGTCATCCTCCACCATTAACTTCATATGGTCCCGTGGTGTAGCGGTTAACATGCCTGCCTGTCACGCAGGAGATCGCCGGTTCGATCCCGGTCGGGACCGCCACTATTTACTACAAATTGTAGTATTTTTTTCTTTATTTGGAGAAAAATAGTAAGAGTGGATTTGGAGTTAGATTGTCGGATTGTTTTTATCTTGAGGGGAAAATTCGAGAGGTAAGGAGCAATACAACATAAAAAAAATCCTGCGGTGCAACTTCATGAAGGTTATTCTGAGAAGTTGATTCATGATGTTATATCAATGGGCTATAGCCAAGCGGTAAGGCAACGGATTTTGATTCCGTCATGCCCTGGTTCGAATCCAGGTAGCCCAGCCATTTTGTTTTTTGTAGAGATGTTTGATTGTTTTTTATCTTGAGGAGTAAAGTCGAGAGGTAGAGGCAGTACAACATAAAAAAAATCCTGTGGTGCAACTTCATGAAGGTTATTCTGAGAAGTTGATTCATGATGTTATATCAATGGGCTATAGCCAAGCGGTAAGGCAACGGATTTTGATTCCGTCATGCCCTGGTTCGAATCCAGGTAGCCCAGCCATTTTAGTTTTTTAATAATATGTTTAAGGTAAGGGATTTTATTTTATCTTAGACGCGATCGTGTAGACAGTAAGTTGGTTTTAAAATATTTGGTATTTTGTTATACTTGTAATATCTTTATATTACGAGCCATTAGCTCAGTAGGTAGAGCACGAACGAATATGCTACGAAGCAATTACTTCAGCGTACTTGTCGAACTGCTACTTGAATTTTCTATCTGAGACAAGGACGTCACATAGAATACGCAATATTTTATAAATTTGTATTATTACGAGCCATTAGCTCAGTAGGTAGAGCACGAACGAATATGCTACGAAGCAATTACTTCAGCGTACTTGTCGAACTGCTACTTGAATTTTCTATCTGAGACAAGGACGTCATATAGAATACGCAATATTTTATAAATTTGTATTATTACGAGCCATTAGCTCAGTAGGTAGAGCACGAACGAATATGCTACGAAGCAATTACTTCAGCGTACTTGTCGAACTGCTACTTGAATTTTCTATCTGAGACAAGGACGTCATATAGAATACGCAATATTTTATAAATTTATATTATTACGAGCCATTAGCTCAGTAGGTAGAGCATCTGACTTTTAATCAGAGGGTCGAAGGTTCGAATCCTTCATGGCTCACTTTTGTTTATTCGCGGTCGTGGCGGAATGGCAGACGCGCTAGGTTGAGGGCCTAGTGGAGGTTTCTCCGTGGAGGTTCAAGTCCTCTCGGCCGCATCTTAATATGACTTATCAGGCATCTTACAATTGTAAGGTGTCTTTTTTGTTTTTCTTCTATTTAAGTAATTCTTGTTTGAATATTATTAGAATGGTTATTATATAGCAAAAATGGTGATTTAATGATGATTTATACATGGCAACTTCAGGTTGCACCCTAATGCACGTAATACTATCTTTACATAACATCGTATATTAATAATAATTGAGTTACTGAAAGGAAGTGATTTCATGATTTTTAGTAAACGATTAAAAGATGAACGTGAAAAAAGAGGATGGTCACAAAATGACCTTGCAGAGAAGATTCATGTAAGTCGACAGACCGTTTCCAAATGGGAAACGGAAAAAAATTATCCAAGTATTGAGGTATTGATTAAATTAAGTGATTTATTTGATATTACCATTGATGAGTTATTAAGAAGCGATGATGAATTAAAAGAAAAAATAATTCAAGATAGTAAACAGTTAGCAAATCCGAATTTAAAAATAACTTTTGACTGTATCTTTATAGTTGGCGCTATTTTATTACTGACTAAATTGATTATTTTCCTTTTGAATAAATTTATGGGAGCGGATATTACAATCTTAAAGGGTAATCATTTCATTATAAATTTTATACCGATGATATTGATGATAATTGGTGGAGTTGGATCGGACTATTATAAAAAGAAATACACTCAGTGATGATTGATTGAGTACGAATAAGTTTTTATATGAAAAAACTCACTTTTGATAACTAAAAACTACATAATTCAAATTAGGAAGTTTTTTAGGGTTGGCAATCGCTGGCTTCTTTTTTTTGTTATTTATGGTTAAAAAATAGTCAAAATTAGAACAATTATGAAGGGCTTTTCCTTGTTATACTTAGATTAAATATTAAAAGGAGGGGCTGTAATAATAAAGTCGAGTTAATTAAGAGAGTTTTAAGTAAAACAGCCATATTACTAACTGGGGATATATGAATACCATATTAAAATATTCTACTATATTATGGGCGGTTCTATTTTTGTATTTCTATAACAAATTAGTGCCCAAAACCATACTTTATCCTATAATGGATTTTCTTATATTATTTATAAGCATTACTGTAATACAGAAATTTTTTGATTTAAAAAAAGGTCGTAACAACATAAACTAAGTTCATTTCTTCTGTCACATTAAGTTATATGCTTCTTCTTTAAGTATTTCATTTGCTTTTTTCATTTTTTTTACTGTGTATCACCTTTCGATTTCTATAAAGATAAAATAAAAAACATTACCGTTAAGTAATGTTTCTTCTTTACAATATTGGAGATAAAAGACGTGAGATAGCTTCTTTAAACTTGATTATGACTGATCTCTCTTGATATTTATCAATTGTAAGCTCACTACAATGTTTACTATCAAGTATAAAAAGATCTCGTAATTCAGAAGCTTTTTCCTCTGAGTAGGTAATCGCGTTTATTTCGAAATTTAATTTAAAACTACGAGTATCGATATTAGTAGTTCCTACTGAAGCTACTTCATGATCCACAACGATTGTTTTAGCGTGTAAAAAACCATTCTCGTAAAGTAATATTTTTGCACCATATGATAAAAGTTCTCCAGCGTACGATAGAGTTGCCCAATACACGAATGGGTGATCAGGTTTACTTGGAATCATTATTCTTACATCGATACCAGATAAAATTGCGATTTTGCACGCATCCATAATACTTGTATCAGGAATAAAATACGGTGTTTGAATATAAACAGATTTTTTAGCTGACATAATTAATTTAACGTACATATTTTTCAAATGTTCTGTTTCTGAATTTGGTCCACTTGCAACTATTTGGATAGGGGTACTTCCAATATTCTTTTCACTATTAAATGAGAATTCTTCTATACTATGTACAGGTTGATTAGTGGCTTGTTGCCAATCTAAAATAAATCTACCTTGAATTTGATTAACTGATTCTCCAATTATCCGAAAATGAGTGTCTCTCCAATAACCAAATTTCTGATCAATACCAAGATATTCATTTCCAATATTGAATCCTCCAATATAGGCAATTTTCCCATCAATAATACACAGTTTTCTATGATTCCTATTATTTAAACGAAAATTGATCAGTCTTAGGAATGAAGGGAAGAACGCTACTACCTCGCCACCATGTTTAACAAGTTCTTTGAAAAAGGAAGGGGTAATTCTTTTGGAACCAATGTCATCATACAGGACTCGTATTTTTACACCTTCTTTTGCTTTTTTTGTAAGTTCATCTCTTAGTTTCTTTCCTAATGAATCACGCTGGATGATATAGTACTCGATATTAATCTCTTTTTGGGCAAGTTGTATGTCTTTAAATAGAGAATTAAATTTTTCGTGACCATCTCGAAACGTTCGGATTTCGTTATCTGTCGTTAATAAAGCGTTAGCTGACTTTAAATTCATCATAATTAAATGTGAATGCTTTGATAGTAGCTCATCTTGATGAAAAATTTGATCATTATGAATTTTATTAGCCTGGTCCGTAACTGCCAATTGTAGATAAGTTCTTTCTTTAGTGGATAGATGGTAGAAATTCTTTTGTTTTAGCTGCCTACCTAAAAATAAATATAGAACAAAACCCACTATAGGTATAAAAAGTAAGATCATTAGCCAAGCCCACGTGGCAACAACATCTCTTTTTTCAATAAATACAAGTACTCCTGCTAAAAGTATATTGATGATAAGGAGGATTGTAAGAAAATTATTAATATCCATTTTTCACACTTCCTATTAAGTTAGATTACCTTATATTAGTTTACTATCTTTTTTTATGTTCTTCGTTCATATTTTTTATTTAAAAGAAAAAAGTATTCGAAAACACTTCATATACAAATTCAATCTCGTTACATATCAGATATGAAAAATAGATTTTCTTATTATATAGAAAAAGGAGATACTCTGTATAATTGGGGTATGTACTTAAATTGTACCAAAGTAATTCAGTTAGTGTTTCGTAGTACTATGTCGGAAATGATAAATATGTATTGATTAAAAGTACTTTAATAACTTGAAAAAAGGACTTTAAGTCGAGGTAGATCAAATAAGTATACAAATTCGTAAATTTTTTATTTTAAAGTGTTGACATTAGTTGTTGGATACTTTAATATAGTTTAAGTCGAGTCGGACAAGTTAACGAAGTCAACGAAAGCTTATCGTAGTAAGCTTTTAAAGTTAAAAAAACTTTTTAAAAAAAGTGTTGACATGAACAGTCAGATGTTGTAAACTGTAAAAGTCGCTAACGAAGACGACACACTTTATAATATGCGCCCGTAGCTCAATTGGATAGAGCGTTTGACTACGGATCAAAAGGTTATGGGTTCGAGTCCTTTCGGGCGCGCCATATTACGGGAAGTGGCTCAGCTTGGTAGAGCACCTGGTTTGGGACCAGGGGGTCGCAGGTTCAAATCCTGTCTTCCCGACCATTTCGCGGGTGTAGTTTAATGGTAAAATAGAAGCCTTCCAAGCTTCGGTCGTGGGTTCGATTCCCATCACCCGCTCCATTATGAACTTTGAAAACTAAACAAAACATGAAGTAAACGTCAATTATTAGTTTTTTGAGCAATACAAGATTTAAACTTAACTTTTATGGAGAGTTTGATCCTGGCTCAGGACGAACGCTGGCGGCGTGCCTAATACATGCAAGTCGAGCGGACTAATGGGAGCTTGCTCCCGTTAGTTAGCGGCGGACGGGTGAGTAACACGTGGGCAACCTACCTGTAAGACTGGGATAACTTCGGGAAACCGGAGCTAATACCGGATGACATCAAGGAACTCCTGTTCCTTGATTGAAAGATGGCCTTGGCTATCACTTACAGATGGGCCCGCGGCGCATTAGCTAGTTGGTGAGGTAACGGCTCACCAAGGCGACGATGCGTAGCCGACCTGAGAGGGTGATCGGCCACACTGGGACTGAGACACGGCCCAGACTCCTACGGGAGGCAGCAGTAGGGAATCTTCCGCAATGGACGAAAGTCTGACGGAGCAACGCCGCGTGAGCGATGAAGGCCTTCGGGTCGTAAAGCTCTGTTGTTAGGGAAGAACAAGTGCTAGTTGAATAAGCTGGCACCTTGACGGTACCTAACCAGAAAGCCACGGCTAACTACGTGCCAGCAGCCGCGGTAATACGTAGGTGGCAAGCGTTGTCCGGAATTATTGGGCGTAAAGCGCGCGCAGGCGGTTTCTTAAGTCTGATGTGAAAGCCCCCGGCTCAACCGGGGAGGGTCATTGGAAACTGGGAAACTTGAGTGCAGAAGAGGAAAGTGGAATTCCAAGTGTAGCGGTGAAATGCGTAGAGATTTGGAGGAACACCAGTGGCGAAGGCGACTTTCTGGTCTGTAACTGACGCTGAGGCGCGAAAGCGTGGGGAGCAAACAGGATTAGATACCCTGGTAGTCCACGCCGTAAACGATGAGTGCTAAGTGTTAGAGGGTTTCCGCCCTTTAGTGCTGAAGTTAACGCATTAAGCACTCCGCCTGGGGAGTACGGTCGCAAGACTGAAACTCAAAGGAATTGACGGGGGCCCGCACAAGTGGTGGAGCATGTGGTTTAATTCGAAGCAACGCGAAGAACCTTACCAGGTCTTGACATCCTCTGACAACCCTAGAGATAGGGCTTTCCCTTCGGGGACAGAGTGACAGGTGGTGCATGGTTGTCGTCAGCTCGTGTCGTGAGATGTTGGGTTAAGTCCCGCAACGAGCGCAACCCTTGATCTTAGTTGCCAGCATTCAGTTGGGCACTCTAAGGTGACTGCCGGTGACAAACCGGAGGAAGGTGGGGATGACGTCAAATCATCATGCCCCTTATGACCTGGGCTACACACGTGCTACAATGGATAGTACAAAGGGTTGCAAGACCGCGAGGTGGAGCTAATCCCATAAAACTATTCTCAGTTCGGATTGTAGGCTGCAACTCGCCTACATGAAGCCGGAATCACTAGTAATCGCGGATCAGCATGCCGCGGTGAATACGTTCCCGGGCCTTGTACACACCGCCCGTCACACCACGAGAGTTTGTAACACCCGAAGTCGGTGGGGTAACCTTTTAGGGGCCAGCCGCCTAAGGTGGGACAGATGATTGGGGTGAAGTCGTAACAAGGTAGCCGTATCGGAAGGTGCGGCTGGATCACCTCCTTTCTATGGAGACATCATGAACCGACGGTTCATGTATGAAATGTTTCTTCATTGTTTTGTTTAGTTTTGAGAGTTCACTCTCAACATTTGTACCTTGAAAACTAGATAATGTCATTCATTAAACTGCGTAAGTTTAATTCAATTAGTTTTAAAATTAGTTAAGTTAGAAAGGGCGCACGGTGGATGCCTTGGCACTAGGAGTCGATGAAGGACGGGACTAACACCGATATGCTTCGGGGAGCTGTAAGTAAGCTTTGATCCGGAGATTTCCGAATGGGGGAACCCACTACTCGTAATGGAGTAGTATCTTTACCTGAATACATAGGGTACTGAGGACAGACCCAGGGAACTGAAACATCTAAGTACCTGGAGGAATAGAAAGCAATAGCGATTTCCCAAGTAGCGGCGAGCGAAAAGGAAGATAGCCCAAACCAAGAGGCTTGCCTCTTGGGGTTGTAGGACACTCTATACGGAGTTACAAAGGAACGGGGTAAATGAAGCGACCTGGAAAGGTCCGTCGAAGAAGGTAAAAACCCTGTAGTTGAAACCTCGTTCCCTCTTGAGTGGATCCTGAGTACGGCGGAACACGTGAAATTCCGTCGGAATCTGGGAGGACCATCTCCCAAGGCTAAATACTACCTAGTGACCGATAGTGAACCAGTACCGTGAGGGAAAGGTGAAAAGCACCCCGGAAGGGGAGTGAAAGAGAACCTGAAACCGTGTGCTTACAAATAGTCAGAGCTCGTTAACGAGTGATGGCGTGCCTTTTGTAGAATGAACCGGCGAGTTACGATCCCGTGCAAGGTTAAGTTGAAGAGACGGAGCCGCAGCGAAAGCGAGTCTGAATAGGGCGATTTAGTACGTGGTCGTAGACCCGAAACCGAGTGATCTACCCATGTCCAGGATGAAGTTCAGGTAACACTGAATGGAGGTCCGAACCCACGCACGTTGAAAAGTGCGGGGATGAGGTGTGGGTAGCGGAGAAATTCCAATCGAACTCGGAGATAGCTGGTTCTCCCCGAAATAGCTTTAGGGCTAGCCTTATGTGTTAGAGTCTTGGAGGTAGAGCACTGATTGGACTAGGGGCCCCCAACGGGTTACCGAATTCAGTCAAACTCCGAATGCCAATGACTTATCCATAGGAGTCAGACTACGAGTGATAAGATCCGTGGTCAAGAGGGAAACAGCCCAGACCGCCAGCTAAGGTCCCAAAGTATACGTTAAGTGGAAAAGGATGTGGAGTTGCTTAGACAACCAGGATGTTGGCTTAGAAGCAGCCACCATTTAAAGAGTGCGTAATAGCTCACTGGTCGAGTGACTCTGCGCCGAAAATGTAACGGGGCTAAACGTATCACCGAAGCTGCGGATTGATACCATATGGTATCAGTGGTAGGGGAGCGTTCTAAGGGCGTTGAAGCTAGATCGTAAGGACTGGTGGAGCGCTTAGAAGTGAGAATGCCGGTATGAGTAGCGAAAGACGGGTGAGAATCCCGTCCACCGTATGCCTAAGGTTTCCTGGGGAAGGCTCGTCCTCCCAGGGTTAGTCAGGACCTAAGCCGAGGCCGACAGGCGTAGGCGATGGACAACAGGTTGATATTCCTGTACCACCTCATTTCCGTTTGAGCGATGGAGGGACGCAGAAAGATAGGGTAAGCGCGCTGCTGGATATGCGCGTCCAAGCAATTAGGCTGATGTGTAGGCAAATCCGCACATCGTAAGGCTGAGTTGTGATGGCGAGGGAAATATAGTACCGAAGTTCCTGATTCTACGCTGCCAAGAAAAGCTTCTAGCGAGGAAATAGGTGCCTGTACCGCAAACCGACACAGGTAGGCGAGGAGAGAATCCTAAGGTGAGCGAGAGAACTATGGTTAAGGAACTCGGCAAAATGACCCCGTAACTTCGGGAGAAGGGGTGCTCTTTTGGGTGTATGCCCGGGAGAGCCGCAGTGAAAAGGCCCAAGCGACTGTTTAGCAAAAACACAGGTCTCTGCGAAGCCGCAAGGCGAAGTATAGGGGCTGACGCCTGCCCGGTGCTGGAAGGTTAAGAGGAGGGGTTATCCCTTACGGGAGAAGCTCTGAATTGAAGCCCCAGTAAACGGCGGCCGTAACTATAACGGTCCTAAGGTAGCGAAATTCCTTGTCGGGTAAGTTCCGACCCGCACGAAAGGCGTAACGATTTGGGCACTGTCTCAACCATAGACTCGGTGAAATTATAGTACCTGTGAAGATGCAGGTTACCCGCGACAGGACGGAAAGACCCCGTGGAGCTTTACTGCAGCTTGATATTGAATTTTGGTACAGCTTGTACAGGATAGGTAGGAGCCTGAGAAGCCGGAGCGCTAGCTTCGGTGGAGGCGTCGGTGGGATACTACCCTGGCTGTATTGAAATTCTAACCTAGAGCCGTGATCCGGCTCGGAGACAGTGTCAGGTGGGCAGTTTGACTGGGGCGGTCGCCTCCTAAAGAGTAACGGAGGCGCCCAAAGGTTCCCTCAGAATGGTTGGAAATCATTCGAAGAGTGTAAAGGCATAAGGGAGCTTGACTGCGAGACCTACAAGTCGAGCAGGGACGAAAGTCGGGCTTAGTGATCCGGTGGTTCCGCATGGAAGGGCCATCGCTCAACGGATAAAAGCTACCCCGGGGATAACAGGCTTATCTCCCCCAAGAGTCCACATCGACGGGGAGGTTTGGCACCTCGATGTCGGCTCATCGCATCCTGGGGCTGTAGTCGGTCCCAAGGGTTGGGCTGTTCGCCCATTAAAGCGGTACGCGAGCTGGGTTCAGAACGTCGTGAGACAGTTCGGTCCCTATCCGTCGTGGGCGCAGGAAATTTGAGAGGAGCTGTCCTTAGTACGAGAGGACCGGGATGGACACACCGCTGGTGTACCAGTTGTTCTGCCAAGAGCATGGCTGGGTAGCTATGTGTGGAAGGGATAAGTGCTGAAAGCATCTAAGCATGAAGCCCCCCTCAAGATGAGATTTCCCATAGCGTTAAGCTAGTAAGACCCCTGAGAGACGATCAGGTTGATAGGTCAGAGGTGGAAGCGTGGTGACACGTGGAGCTGACTGATACTAATCGGTCGAGGACTTAACTAACAAGTTTGATAATGACATTATCTAGTTTTGAGGGTACGAAGTACAACTCAAATACAAATCAGGTGATTATTGCGAAGAGGTCACACCCGTTCCCATACCGAACACGGCAGTTAAGCTCTTCAGCGTCGATGGTAGTTGGGGGTTTCCCCCTGTGAGAGTAGAACGTCGCCTGGTTTGGATTTTTTATAGATATAAATCTTTTTATTATCGCGGGGTGGAGCACGAACGAATATGCTTCGAAGAAATAACTTCAGCATACCAATCGAGCCGCTACTTGCATAAACATCCTGAGATTGGGATGGTCATAATAACATTAACTTTCATGGATCTTATAAATAGTATCCACATTATCGCGGGGTGGAGCACGAACGAATATGCTTCGAAGAAATAGCTTCAGCATACCAATCGAGCCGCTACTTGCATAAACATCCTGAGATTGGGATGGTCATAACACATTAACTTTCATGGAACTATATTAATAGTATCCACATTATCGCGGGGTGGAGCACGAACGAATATGCTTCGAAGAAATAACATCAGCATACCAATCGAGCCGCTACTTGCATAAACATCCTGAGATTGGGATGGTCATAATAACATTAACTTTCATGGATCTTATTAATAGTATCCACATTATCGCGGGGTGGAGCAGTCTGGTAGCTCGTCGGGCTCATAACCCGAAGGTCGCAGGTTCAAATCCTGTCCCCGCAACCAAAATGGTCCCGTGGTGTAGCGGTTAACATGCCTGCCTGTCACGCAGGAGATCGCCGGTTCGATCCCGGTCGGGACCGCCATACATACGATTCTTAAAACGAAACAAAAAATTGTTTCGTTTTTTTTATTATATTGGAAATGAGTAATATATAATCAGCCTTATTTGTAAGACTATTACTTTTATCGATAACTGTTTAAAACAGGCCGGCACAAGCAAAAGTCTGCTCAACTGAAACCATAAATGGGAATCGTAGAAAATAGAGATTAAGAAGAATCTATGTGATTAGAAGACACTGATTAAGGTCTGCAAAAAAAGGTAGAAGTAACAAAATTGATGAATGCAACTTATGGTAAATTTCTATACTTTATTTAAACTATTCAAAAGAATATTACTGTTTGACATCCGCTTAATGTTTTGAAATGATATAATATGGCAAAGTTAGAAATAGACGAGTTAGAATTTTGGTGGTGAAGTAATTGGAGATTGTTTTACATACAAATACTGAGGAAGAAACTCAAGAAATTGCATTTTTTCTGGGAAAAATAGTGCAACAAAAGGATGTAATCTTATTAGAAGGAGATCTAGGTGCAGGAAAGACTACCTTTACAAAAGGCTTTGCTAAAGGTCTTGATGTAAAAAGGACGGTTAATAGCCCAACTTTTAATATTATTAAAGAATATAAAGGTAGAATACCTCTTTATCATATGGATGTTTATCGTTTAGAAGGTAGTAGTGAAGATTTAGGCTTTGATGAGTATTTTATGGGTGAAGGTGTTTGTGTTGTAGAATGGGCTCATTTAATTTCGGATTACTTACCAAATGAATTCTTAAAAATCATAATAACTCATGAAGAAAATGGTAGAATGATTACTTTTATTCCAAATGGATCTAGGTATGAATTTATTTGTAAGGAGTTAATAAACAATGACCGTTTTAGCAATTGATACATCTACAAATGTTATGGGGATTAGTCTAATAAAAGATCAATCTGTTATTGGAGAAACAATAACATTTATTAATAAAAACCATTCTGTACGATTAATGCCAGCAATTAGTAGTTTAATGGAAGAATGCAATATAAAACCAAAGGAATTATCTAAAATAGTAGTTGCAAAAGGCCCTGGCTCTTATACAGGTGTACGTATTGGTGTCACTGTGGCTAAATCATTAGCTTTCACTTTAAATATTCCAATTATCGGAGTATCCAGTTTGAAGGTATTGGCTGCGAATGGGCGATATTTTAATGGCTTAGTTTGTCCTATATTTGACGCAAGACGTAATTTGTTATTTACAGGTCTTTATGATTTTAATGGGCAAATTGCTAATGAGGTATTAGAAGACTGCAATATTGACCGTAGTATTTGGATTGAAAAACTTAAATCATATAATGAACAAATATTATTTATTGGTAATGATGTATCAATTCATAAAGAATTTATTATTGAACATTTAAAAGATAAAGCTGTCTTTGCAAAAGAAAGTTTGAATAACCAGAGACCTAGTGAGCTGTTTACATGTAGCTTAGAAGAAAAAGAAGAATCAGTTCATAGTTTTGCACCAGAATATTTAAGATTATCAGAAGCAGAAGCTAATTGGCTAGCAAGTCAAGAAAAGTAGGAGGATATTATGATCTCATCGGTTGCTTTTCGTAAAATGAAAGAAGAAGATTTAGATCAAATAGTAGAAATTGAAAAACAATCATTCCCTACTCCATGGACATATGAGGCTTTTTATAATGAATTATATTCGAATCAATTTGCCAATTATATAGTGGCTGAAGTTGATGAGAAACTGATTGGTTATTGCGGATTATGGGTTGTCATTGACGAAGGGCATATTACGAATATAGCTATTTTGCCAGATTATAGAGGAGTAGGTCTTGGCGAAAAGTTACTTCGCTCAGTAATGGAAACTGCTAAAAATCTTGGAGCTGAAACATTGACATTGGAAGTTAGGGTATCAAATCATGTAGCAAAAGGACTGTATCGAAAGCTGGGATTCCAAGATGGTGGTATTCGAAAAAGCTATTATACAGATAATTTTGAGGATGCATTAGTTATGTGGGTGAAATTGAAATGATAAATGAAAATTGTTTAATTCTTGCTATTGAGACGAGCTGCGATGAAACTTCCGCAGCAGTTGTTAAAAATGGAAATGAAATTCTAAGTAATGTAGTAGCTACTCAGATCGATATTCATAAACGTTTTGGAGGAGTAGTACCTGAAGTTGCATCACGATTACATGTTGAGCAAATAACTTTGGTAATAGAAGAAGCAATGAAGCAAGCACAAGTAGAATATGAAGATCTGGCTGCCGTTGCTGTTACAGAAGGTCCAGGGCTAGTAGGAGCGTTACTAATTGGGGTTAATGCGGCAAAAGCAATTGCATTTGCACATGGATTACCGCTTATTGGAGTTCATCATATTGCGGGTCATATTTACGCTAATCAACTAGTACAGCCTCTGCAGTATCCATTGTTAGCCTTAGTAGTATCTGGAGGACATACAGAGCTTGTCTACATGAAGGAAGATGGCATGTTTGAAGTTATAGGTGAAACAAGGGATGATGCAGCAGGGGAAGCTTATGATAAAGTTGCTAGAACGCTTAAATTACCTTATCCAGGTGGCCCTCACATTGATCGTCTAGCACAGGAAGGATCTGCAACAATTCCATTTCCTAGAGCATGGTTAGAAGAGGGTAGCTATGATTTTAGTTTCAGTGGATTAAAGTCAGCAGTCATTAATTATATGCATAATGCCGAGCAAAGGGGCGTGGAAGTATCACCTGCTGATGTCGCAGCAAGCTTCCAAGAAAGTGTAATTGAAGTAATTGTTTCTAAAACAATTCAAGCTGCTAAAGAATATAACGTAAAACAAGTATTATTAGCTGGAGGAGTGGCAGCTAATAAAGGGTTAAGGGCTACATTACAAGAAGAGATGGATGCCTTGAGTAATATTGAATTAGTTATACCACCTCTATCACTTTGTACTGATAATGCCGCGATGATTGGCGCTGCTGCATTTATCCGTTTAAAACAAGGGAAACTAGGTAATTTGGCATTAAACGGTAATCCAGGTTTGGATTTAGAGAATATGTAAGAAGTACTTATTCACAATTTTTTTATAAAATGTGGATAAGTACTTTTTATTTGTTAAGAACTTATTAAACTATGTGTACAAAACTGTGAATAACATTATTGGTTCTCTGTGGATAATGTGTATAAACCTGTGTAAAAGCTAAATTACAATTGAATATATGTGGATAAATATGTAGATAAGAAAAAACGGATAGCAAAAAGGCTTATCCGTTTAATCATTATTCTTGTAAGTTCTCCCATTCTTCCATTAGGACTATTAACTTAGCTTCGTAGTCATTTTTCTTAGTTGTTAATTCCTGTACTAATTGAAAATCACCGTAGACTTCTGGCTTACATAATTCTAGTTCGATCGTCTCTATATCAAGCTCAATTTGCGATATATTACTTTCAATTTCCTCTATACGACGCTGAGTTTGACGGAGTTTTTTCTTCAATTCTTTGTCTTGTTGATAATCAGAAATTGGTTGCGAGGATTGTTTAACTTGTGCTAATGTAGCCTCTTTTTCTGCTTGTTCTTTTTCAAATGCTTCGTTTTTCTTAAATTGGTAATAGTCATAATCACCCAAATAAATTGATAATCCTGTTTTTGCTAGTTCAAAAGTTTTTGTGGATAATCTGTTCATAAAGTAACGATCATGAGAAACAAATAAAATTGTTCCAGGGTAATCTAATAAAGCATTTTCTAATACTTCTTTACTATCTAAATCTAAGTGGTTAGTAGGCTCATCTAGGATTAGGAAATTAGCTTTTTTCATCATAAGTTTTGCTAAAGCTAATCTTGCCTTTTCTCCACCACTTAAAGTGTTAACGATTTTTGTCACGTCATCACCAGAAAATAAGAAATTCCCTAATATTGTTCGAATTTCTTGTTCGGCCTTTAACGGATAATCATCCCAAAGTTCGTCTAATACTCTCTTATTAGAAGTTAGTTTTGCTTGCTCCTGGTCATAGTAACCAACCGTAACATTTGCACCAAAATCAATCGTTCCTTGTAATTTTTCTAAATCTCCAATAATCGTTTTAAGTAATGTTGATTTACCAACACCATTTGGACCGACTAATGCGACACTATCGCCTCGATTCAGTACGAATCTCATCGGCTGATTGATTGTTGGGATACGCTCATAACCAATAAATAAATCTTGTACAGACAACACATCATTGCCGCTTTGTTTTTCAATTGTGAATGAGAAATTAGCTGAAGACTCGTCTCCTAGTGGCTTGTCTAATCGAACCATTCGATCTAATTGTTTCCTACGACTTTGAGCTCTTTTTGTAGTTGAGGCACGAGCAATATTACGCTGCACAAAATCCTCAAGTTTAGAGATTTCATCTTGTTGTTTTTCGAACTGTTTTAATTCTTGTTCATATTGAGCTGCCTTTAAATCAAGGTACTTACTATAATTACCAACAAATCGTTGATGCTTATGATTAGATATTTCATAAACAATATTAACAACTTGATCAAGGAAATATCGATCATGGGAAACGATTAATACTGCGCCAGGATATGACTGTAAGTAGCGCTCTAACCAACTAAGGGTCTCAATATCTAAATGGTTCGTAGGCTCATCCAAGATTAACAAGTCTGGCTTTGTCAGTAATAGCTTACCTAATGCTAGGCGTGTCTTTTGTCCACCGCTTAATGAAGAGATTTTTGTTTCATAATCTTCATTACTAAAACCTAAACCACTAATGATTGAACGAATATCTGCTTCAAACTGGTAACCGCCGTTTTCTTTAAATGTATATTGTAGATGATCATATTCATTCATAACCTTGTCATAAACGGATTGATTAGAGTAGACTTCCTCCTTAGTCATTTTAACTTCTAGTTTTCTCATATTATCTTGCATTTCTACTAAATGATTGAATACAGAATAATATTCTTCCCAAATCGTTTTATCACTCTGTAAACCAGTGTTTTGGGCTAGGTATCCTACAGTAACGTCTTTAGGCTTATTTATTTCGCCGCCATCATAGGATATTTCACCTGCTATGATTTTCAATAATGTAGATTTTCCAGCACCATTACGTCCAACAATGGCAACTCGATCACTCGTTTGAACTTCTAATTTTATATTTGAAAGTATAATGTCACTACCAAAATACTTTGAGACATTATTTACTTGTAAAAGAATCATTGATAACACCTCATTGCAAAATTTTTTATCTATGTAACTGTAGACTGTCAAAATTCTTAAATATAGTGTATATTTTACATTAGAACAAGTACTTTATTACTAAAATAAGGTCAAATTACACACCATAGTAAAAAGAATTACAGTAAGTGGGGGATTAAAAAATGGATTCGGAACAAATTAAAATTCCACAAGCTACTGCTAAACGTCTACCTTTATATTACCGTTTTATAAAGAATTTGTCTTTATCAGGTAAACAAAGAGTTTCTTCAGCAGAGTTAAGTGAAGCAGTAAAGGTAGATTCCGCTACAATCAGAAGAGATTTTTCTTATTTTGGGGCACTAGGTAAAAAAGGTTATGGATATAATGTAAATTACTTATTAACTTTTTTCTCGAAAGCGCTTAACCAGCATGAAGTTATGAAAGTTGCATTAATTGGTGTTGGTAATTTAGGAACTGCATTTTTACACTATAATTTTATAAAAAATAATAATACAAAAATTGAGATGGCATTTGATATTGATCCAAATAAAATTGGTACTGAAATAGGTGGAGTACCTGTTTATAATTTAGAAAATCTAGAAGAAGTTATGAATGAAGATATTCAAATCGTTATTTTAACTGTTCCTGCACCAGTGGCACAATCAATAGCTGATCGATTAAATGGAAAAAATATTAGAGGAATTTTAAATTTCACACCTGCACGAATTAGTGTACCAGAACATATTCGCATTCATCATATAGACTTAGCAGTTGAACTGCAAACATTGGCATATTTTTTACAACAATAAAATTACTGGATATATAAAAAACCCCCTCTTGGGGGTTTTTTAATGTAAATTAATCTGCTGAAAAACAACAAAAGAGTTCATTAACATATGTGTTAAGATTGGAACCAAAATTGAGTTTGTTCGTTTATACAGGTAACAAAATACAAAACCAATTAGAAAGTATGACAAAAAGAAGGGTAAGTCTCCATGCATAAGTGAAAAGATCGCTGAACTAATCCCAGCAGAAATAATAAATGGTAAACGATTATAAAGCCTTTTAAAAATAATTCCACGAAAAATAACTTCTTCTAAAATTGGTGCAACTAGACTTGGTATGACAATAAAAGCTGGATTAAGCTTAGCGATGTTTATGATATTTTGAGTATTTTCTGAGCCCTTATGTAAATCAAGTACATAAATTAAAATTAAATTACAAACAATTTGAGTTAGCATTGTTATGAAGTAACCTAAAATAACCCAATTTATTATTGTACGATAATTAGTTTTAAAACTCTTTATTCCTTCATAAATGGGCTTGTGTAATAAGAGAAGTATAATAATTAATCCAGTTACGAAACTAATACAACCCCATAATGCCACCGCTTCAAGAGAAGCTGTTTTCCGATCCACTCCAACGTATAAGTTACTTTTTAATAAAAAGGGAACTCCGAATACCGCTGAATATTGAAGAACGACGTACGTTAATAAAATCCATAAATCTCTAGTTTTCAATACAATAGCTCCTTTGTGTTGATATTTTTCATAACAAAAAGGTTTATAACAACACGTACATATTTTACTCGTTTCTTATGTTTCTTAAAAGAAATTTTCACTTTTTATTTTACTTTTGATAGTTGATAAATAAAACTTATTAAATTTCGACAAGAAAAGTGCCTGCTTCGGGCTTGCAAAATTTTTTAATATTATTTAAACTATTAATTGTGTTAGCACTCAATACACATGAGTGCTAAAAAAATAATGATTTGATTATTGAGGAGGTATTACGCATGTTAAAGCCATTAGGTGATCGTGTTGTAATTGAGCTTGTTGAGTCTGAAGAAAAAACTGCTAGTGGTATCGTGTTACCAGGTAGTGCACAAGAAAAGCCACAAGAAGGCAAAGTTGTTGCAGTAGGTACTGGTCGAGTACTTGAAAATGGTGAGCGCGTTGCTTTAGAAGTATCTGTAGGTGACCGCATTATCTTCTCTAAATATTCAGGAACAGAAGTTAAGTACGGCGGTACTGAATACTTAGTACTTCGCGAAAACGATATTCTTGCAATTATAGGTTAATAAAATAAAATACTTAAATTAAAAAATATATCTTTTAAATTATAAGGAGGTCATTTTCATGGCAAAGGACATTAGATTTGGTGAAGAAGCACGTCGCGCAATGTTACGTGGTGTAGACGCTTTAGCTGATGCTGTAAAAGTAACTTTAGGACCAAAAGGACGTAACGTAGTTCTTGAGAAAAAATTCGGTTCTCCATTAATTACTAATGATGGTGTTACAATCGCTAAAGAAATTGAATTAGAAGATGCATTTGAAAATATGGGTGCTAAATTAGTTGCGGAAGTTGCTAGCAAAACAAATGATGTTGCTGGGGACGGTACAACAACTGCGACAGTTTTAGCGCAAGCTATGATTCGTGAAGGTCTTAAAAACGTAACTGCTGGTGCAAACCCAATGGGTATCCGTAAAGGTATCGAAAAAGCAGTTGCAGTAGCAATTGAAGAATTAAAAACAATCTCAAAACCAATTGAAGGCAAAGAGTCAATCGCACAAGTTGCTGCAATTTCTTCAGCGGATCCAGAAGTTGGACAATTAATTGCTGAAGCAATGGAGCGCGTTGGTAACGATGGAGTTATTACTCTTGAAGAATCAAAAGGTTTCACAACTGAGTTAGAAGTAGTAGAAGGTATGCAATTTGACCGTGGATACTCTTCTCCTTACATGGTTACAAATTCAGAGAAAATGGTTGCTGAATTAGAAAATCCATATATATTAATCACAGATAAAAAAGTAACTAACATTCAAGAAATCTTACCAGTACTTGAGCAAGTTGTTCAACAAGGTAAGCCACTATTAATTATTGCTGAGGATGTTGAAGGTGAAGCACAAGCAACAATCATCGTAAATAAATTACGTGGTACGTTCAATGCTGTTACTGTTAAAGCTCCTGGCTTCGGTGACCGTCGTAAAGCAATGTTAGAAGATATCGCGATCTTAACTGGCGGTGAAGTGATTACAGAAGAATTAGGATTAGATCTTAAAACAACTAACATCACTCAATTAGGTCGTGCTTCAAAAGTTGTAGTAACAAAAGAAAACACTACAATCGTTGAAGGTGCTGGTGAAACTGCAGAAATCCAAAGACGTATCGGCGTAATCCGTGCTCAATTAGAAGAAACTACTTCTGAATTTGATCGCGAAAAATTACAAGAGCGTTTAGCTAAATTAGCTGGTGGAGTAGCAGTAATCAAAGTTGGTGCTGCAACTGAAACTGAATTAAAAGAGCGTAAATTACGTATTGAAGATGCATTAAACTCAACACGTGCTGCAGTTGAAGAAGGTATTGTAGCTGGTGGTGGTACTGCATTAATGAGCGTATTTAATAAAGTAGCTGCAATCGAAGCAGAAGGTGACGTAGCAACAGGTATCAACATCGTATTACGTGCACTTGAAGCTCCAGTTCGTCAAATCGCTACAAATGCTGGTCTAGAAGGATCAGTAATTATTGAGAAATTAAAAAATGCAGAAGTTGGCGTTGGTTTCAATGCTGCTAACGGACAATGGGTAAACATGATCGAAGAAGGTATCGTTGACCCAACTAAAGTTACACGTTCTGCACTTCAAAACGCAGCATCTGTTTCAGCTATGTTCTTAACAACTGAAGCAGTAGTAGCTGATATCCCTGAGAAAAATGCTCCAGCAATGCCTGACATGGGCGGCATGGGCATGGGCGGCATGATGTAATACAGAAAAAACCCTTGAGCGATCAAGGGTTTTTTTGTTTGTTAAATAATCGTAATTGATAGGATCTTCCCCTATAGGTAGACAGAAGAAAAAGTTAGCATGATATGATGTTCTTAACTGTTTATCTATAGGGGATTTTTATGTCTTTTAAAACTAAATTTATAAAAATTTTAGTTTATAAAATCAAACCGTTTTTCATTATTGTTCGTTACTTATTAAAAGGAATCATTTTAATAATGAGGGGGGCTTGCCTTTTTTATGCAAAAAATGAGTGACGCTGAATTGATGCAATTAATAAAAGAAAAACATCGGCCTGCACTAGAAGAATTATATGACCGATATATTAAAGTTGTCTATTCGTTTAGTTTGAAATCAACGAAGGATCCTGAGAAAGCAAAGGGAATCGTCCAAGCTGTATTTATGAGAATTTGGACAACAAAAAATGCTTATGATCCAAAGAAAGGTCATTTTGTAAATTGGCTACTTACAATTACTAGAAATATCACTATTGATCATCATCGTAAGGAGAAAAAAGAAACTGCTTTAGTACCAATTGGACAGGAACAATTGGAGCAGATACCAGAATATCCATCCAATAATCCTGCCGAAATATTGTCTAAGAAGGTTCTTAGAGAACAAATACAGCATGCCTATCAATACCTTTCAAATAGCCAAATCGAGCTAATTCAGTGGCTATACTGGGAAGGATATACACTTAGAGAAATAGCTGAGATGAAGCAAGAACCTATTGGTACGATTAAAAGTCGATTACATCAAGCACTAAAAGTATTAAGAAATAGGATGGAACCAGAGTTAGGGGGAATGAAAAAATGACTAATAATAAAGGTTGTTCATTTTCCAATGATCTAGTCTCATATATGCTCGGAGAAGTTACAGAAGAAGAAAAGCTTTTATTTGAAGAACATATTTTAAATTGTGAACGTTGCCGTTTGGAAGTCCAAGAGATGGAGGAGGCGTGGAATGTGATTCCATTAACTTTGGATGATGTAGAAATTCCCACAGATTTAAAGGAAGAAGTAATGAATTATATTTTTCCACCTAATCATTCTACTGCTAAAAATTCAATAGTACATCTTCGCAAATTTCTATACGGTTTGGCAGCTGCTATAATACTATTTTCTTTTGTTGGCTTATTATGGAATAATCTTCACCTTAAACAAGAATTAGCTCAAGTAAGCAAAAAGGCAATTTCACCAACAGATGTTGTTCAAGTCTATTCATTAAGATCAACCAATCCAGCAGTAAATTTAGCAAGAGGAGATGCGTGGGTTTACAAGAAAGGTTCTCAAAAACAGATAGTATTCAAACTACGTGGGCTTGAGACTACAAAAGGTACTGAGGCTTATCAAGCTTGGCTAATACATGATGGAAAGCGAAGAAGTGCGGGGACTTTTCATGTTGATAAAAATGGTAATGGTTTTCTTAGTTACGTATTAAAAGAAAATGATCAGTCTTTTGAAGCAATCGGTATTTCGCTCGAACCAGATGCAAATAGTATCCAGCCACGTGGGAAAAAAATTTTAGGAACATAAAGTAAAATGCCCATGATTCAGTTTAGGAACCATGGGCTTAAGTTTATTACTTTTTAATACTATTTGTAGGTGAAGTTATTAACCACCCAACAGGAGCTCCTCCAATTGCGTGACTCAAAGTTCGACCTTCAATCACAGCCGGTTCAGAATTCCTCGCAATACTGCCGTCTTGTTTTACATTATAGTATATGCTTCCATCATTGATATCCTGATCTTTAAAGCTGAACATAACTGGATTATTAAATTTAACAATAATTTCATTTGTCTTAGAATCTACCACTCTAAATGCAAAATTCATAATCACTTTTTCACCTTCTGGGGCATTTGTTTGGAAAGTACTATTTTTCCCTTCAAGTATTTGAAAAACAACATCATTACTAAACGTACCTTTAGGAATATTAACTTTTATTCCACTATGACTAATTTTTGCAGCTGCACCTGATTCAATTTTCTTTTCAGCAATTACTTTTGGAAATCCAAATTGGGTAAAATCACTCGCAGCAAATGCCACTGCACTAAATAAAATTATTGAAAATAACGACATAGCTGCTAAAAATGTAAAACGAATTTTTCTCATTAACATACATCTCCTTCTAAATTTTAAGTTTCATTAAAGGTAACGGAATAAATGTTAGTACGGTTTGAACGGAAATGTATTTTTTTTAAAAACTTAATCAAAATAGACTGAACTTGTAATCCAAGTGGGATTCGATTATTTACATTTGGAGTAGTCGAGAATGAGAAGAGTTAAACTAAATCTTTAAATTTGGTTTATATAATACTCAGACTTCATTGACTATATAATGATTAAATATGTATAGTAAGTTTAATAAAAGCAAGAGCTTGTGATGCGATAGTATGAATAGATCAAATAATTTTTTTAAGGATGATTTAGATGAAGGTTGGTTTATATAGAGGATGCCTTTTTGGTCTCTTATTTTCTATACCATTTTGGTTGATAGTATTATGGATACTTTTTAGATAGAATTAAAAAACCCCCTTCAGAAAGTAAAAAGCTACTAATACTTTCTACTTAAAAGGGGATGGTTTGGTACTATAAAGAAGGTAATTTTTTAAACAACAAAATCATGGAATATAGGTTCAATTAATTCTCCGCTATTTAATTGCCCCCTATTTTTTATCACACATCTGACAAATGGTTCTACAAAAATATAATTTTTGTCTTCCCCAGTTTTTATATGTTTCGTTAGACTAAAGAATGCTGTTTTTTGGCCAGTATTCATACCGAACTCGACTAACCCTACATTTACATACTCACCATTTTTTAATTCAGAGATTAATAATCCCATTCCTTGTTTTTTATAGCCTGTAATATAGTAATTACTATATCTCCAGTTAATAATTTTTAACCAATTTAGTGATCGATGTGCTGGTATATAAGTTGAATCTTTTGATTTAGCTACTATACCTTCAAGCCCTAGAGTTTTAATTTGCTCAAAAAACATCTCACCTTCCGACTCGATATAAAAACTTTTTTTGATTGTTTCTTGATCAACTAATGTTTCTGAAAGGATTTTTTTTCGATAAGATAAAGGTTCTTTCATTAAGTTATTATTTTTAAGACGTAAAATATCAAAAACGATATATGTTAATGGAAATTGTTTGCTTCCTTGTAATATTTTTGATTCTTGAATAAAACTTACACGATTGGTTGCCGCTTCAAAATCCTCTCTGCCTTCATTATAACAAACTAAAACACCGTCTAAGTAACAATCATCTAAGTCGATATTTTCGAGTTCAGGGATTCTCTCCGTAATCTCGGTACCATTTTGATTAAAAAGTTTATTCTTTCCATTTTGCCTTTCAAGCATCATTCGAACACCATTTGATTTCAATTCAAAATAATGTTGATCAGAGTCAAATGGTTTATCAGCATTTTGTAATAGCATTGGCTCAATAAACATTTTTCATTTCGCTATCATGATTGTTGCTTACCAACATAATCAAGATTCCTTTCTTTTTTATTTAAATATATATAACACAAATTTTTGTTTTTAATATAGTTATAAATCCCTCTATTTTTACTCTTCCACTTGTTAATGTACTTTTATTTCTAGTGTATTTCAAGTCATAACTCGTCTAATTTCACAATATGATAAATTATCTTCTTATGAAAAGTGGTGTTATGAAATGGGAAGGAAAAATAATTTCAAAATTACGGAACCAATGTTGAATAAGTACTATGATTTGAGTCAAAAAAAGAAGGATATTGAAAATCAGTTAGAAGAATTGCAAAAAATTTTTCATGGATACTTTGATCATCAAGTTGGAACGAATGAAAAAGGTGAGCTAATTATTAATAACCTAAAACTTGAACGAATTATAAGAAAAAAAGAGAAATTTAATGAGGAGAAGACAATTAATAAATTAGAAGAATTGAACCTTTCCGATTTAATACAAGTTGTAAAAAAGCCAGATGGAGATAAAATCAAGTCGGCTTTAAATTTGGGGTTATTAAAAGAGAAGGATTTGGATGGATGTATATCTGTTAACTCATCACAAGCAATATATGTTAAACCACTAAAAAAGTAATTAGTTTTGGTAAAAGGATTAAATAATACAAAATTAGGAGAGTATCTAATACTCTCTTTTTATATGTAACGAATTTTCTCTTTTAGAATAATGTAATAGTATACATGTCCAAGTATTCGGATATGCAATTAATGAAAAGGAGTGCTAATTTTGGCAACTTGGAGAAATGATTTTATTTCGATGAACAAGTATACGAGGCCGTCAATAAAATTGAAGGAAGTTAGAAAAATTGTGCTACATTGGACAGCCAATCCGGGGGCAAGTGCACAAAGTCACCAAAGGTATTTTAATGGGATAGCGATAAAAAATAAAACATATGCATCTGCTCATATATTTGTTGATTCCAAAGAGGCAATCTGTATTATTCCACTTGATGAGGTAGCGTATCATGCAAATGATCATTATGAAAGAAATAGTAATGGTGGAGTTTATAGAGGAGTGGATGAACTCGCTCCGAATGCAAATAAGCTTTCAATTGGTGTTGAAATGTGTGTCGAAAAGGATGGTGCGATTTCACAATTTACAATAACACGTACAATCAGAGTAATTGCTGAATTGTGTAAGATGTTTAAACTAACTGCAAATGACATTGTAAGACATTATGACATAACACATAAGCCATGCCCAAAACCCTTCATAGACCACCCCGATCGATTCAACGAGTTTAAAGCACAAGTGAATGCGATCTTAAATCCCCCGAAAACTCAAACAGATTCAATTCCATACCCTGGTATTTTAAAAGAAGGATCAAGAGGTGAATCTGTAAAAAAGGTTCAACAAAAACTTAATATAACAGCAGATGGAATTTTTGGACCAGTTACTGAAAATGCAGTAAAAAAATTTCAAGCAAGAAATGGACTAGTTGTCGATGGAATTGTTGGAAAAAACACTTGGGCCAAGCTGTTTTAATATCACATAAAAGAAAAAATCCCTATTTCGATTTCGAATAGGGAATTTTTTTAATGAGGTGAGATGATTTTTAAACCAATAACAGATCCAATTACTAATGTGATAAATAGCAGCCTCTTCCATTCACGTGATTCATTAAAGAACAACATGCCTATTAAAACAGATCCAGCGGCACCTATACCAGTCCAAATTGTATAACCTGTTCCGACAGGTATAACCTTTAAGGCCTTTGATAATAAGTAAAAACTAGCCCATCCAGAGAGAATACACAAAATGGAGTAGTTAAGTTTTTTAAAATTATTAGATAGCTTCATAAAGATGACAAAGCCAACTTCCCCCAAACCCGCGATCAATAAAAATAACCAAGCCATTTTATGCTGCATCTCCTTTTTCATTTTTGTTATCACCTGAAGTTAATTTCAAGCCAATTATTCCAGATAATAATGCAATGACAAGAATAATTTTTAATAGCGATGCTGATTCATTTAAAAATATCATTCCAATAATAACTGTCCCAGCAGCTCCGATACCTGTAAAAACTGCGTAGGCAGTGCCTATTGGAATATCTTTTATTGCTTTTGAAAATAAATAAAAGCTGAACAAGATCCCAGCTATCGTTAAAGTTGTTGGTAACAAATTTGTAAATCCTTCAGAGTATTTTAGTCCAAATGCCCAAGCAATTTCGGAAAACCCCGCTATAACTAAGTAAATCCAACTCATAAATAATCCCTCCTTATAGAAGATTAAATAAATGATTTTGTTTTGGTAAACTACCTACCGTTCGTTAGTTAAAAGATACACTATAATTTTATTCATGACAAGTTGCAACGTTTACACAAAAATTTATTTTTTTTATGCATTGAAATACCTTGACCGAAAAATTATACATTGTTAGAATGAGACAATAATACAATATTCGTCATTATTCTTCATATATCCTCGACAATATGGGTCGAGAGTCTCTACCGGGGCACCGTAACAGGCCCTGACTATGAAGGCAGTCTGACTTTGTTTTACTTTAAGTCTGATTTTCTGCCTTCTTATACGTATTTTTCGTATGTAAAAAGAGGAGAAAATCGGCTTTTTTTATTTTTTTTGGGGAAAAATAGTATCAGTTTAACTGATACGTTAATTCAATATATATAGATGGGGTGACCGTTTTGCAACAACATGACACAATTGTAGTACTAGATTTTGGAAGTCAATATAACCAACTTATTGCACGCCGTATCCGTGAGTTTGGGGTTTATAGTGAATTACGTCCACATACAATAACTGCAGAGGAAATTAAGCAAATGGGCGCTAAAGGGATTGTTTTCTCTGGCGGACCAAATAGTGTATATGGTGAAAATGCATTTTTCTGTGATGAAGCAATTTTTGATTTAGAAATTCCAATCTTAGGTATTTGTTACGGTATGCAGTTAATGACGCAACATTTCGGTGGAACGGTAGCTAGAGCTGACCAACGTGAATATGGTAAAGCAGAATTAAATATTCAAAATCCGTCTGCTTTATTAAAAGACCTACCATCAGACCACGTAGTTTGGATGAGCCACGGTGATAAAGTAATTCAACAACCAGAAGGATTCGTTGTAGATGCAACTAGTGCTTCTTGCCCAATCGCCGCAATGAGTAACGAAGCTAAAAAAATGTATGGTGTACAATTCCACCCAGAAGTTCGTCACTCTGAATATGGAAATGATCTATTAAAGAATTTCGTATTCAATATTTGTGAATGTGAAGCAAATTGGTCAATGAAAAACTACATTGAAGTTGAACTTGAAAATATTCGTAAAACTGTAGGTGACAAAAAGGTACTTTGTGCACTTAGCGGTGGTGTTGATTCTTCAGTAGTTGCAGTATTAATTCACAAAGCAATTGGTGATCAATTAACATGTATCTTCGTTGACCACGGTTTATTACGTAAAGATGAAGCTGAAGGTGTTATGAAGACATTTAGCGAAGGCTTCCACATGAATGTAATTAAAGTAGATGCTAGAGAGCGCTTCTTAAGTAAACTTGCTGGTGTTTCTGATCCAGAAGAAAAGCGTAAAATTATCGGTAATGAATTCATCTATGTATTTGACGATGAGGCAGCAAAATTAGAAGGCATGGATTTCTTAGCTCAAGGAACTCTTTATACAGATATTATCGAGAGCGGTACGGCTACAGCTCAAACGATTAAATCACATCATAATGTTGGTGGATTACCTGAAGACATGCAATTCACGTTAATCGAGCCTTTAAGTACATTATTTAAAGACGAAGTACGTGCAGTTGGAACGGAACTAGGAATTCCAGACGCAATCGTTTGGAGACAACCATTCCCAGGACCAGGTCTAGGAATTCGTGTATTAGGAGAAATTACTGATCAAAAACTTGAAATCGTTCGTGAATCAGATGCAATTTTACGTGAAGAAATTGCTTTAGCTGGTTTAGATAAAGAAATTTGGCAGTATTTCACAGTATTACCTGACATTCGCAGTGTTGGTGTAATGGGTGACGAACGTACGTATGATTACACTGTAGGTATTCGTGCAGTTACGTCAATCGATGGAATGACTGCTGACTGGGCACGTATCGATTGGGATGTACTTCAAAAAATCTCAACTCGTATTGTAAATGAAGTTAAACACGTAAACCGTATAGTATATGATATCACTAGTAAGCCACCTGCAACGATTGAGTGGGAATAATAAAAAAAAGCCATAAACCTTTGATCTACAAGGTTTATGGCTTTTTTTTATAAATTGGACACCAATTAGACTTCATTTTGTAACATATAGTTCCAATTTATTAAAATACATCGTGCTATTATTTAGATGTTAAAAAGTAGTACCATGTATATAGTGGTGGAGAGAAGGAGAATGCATATATTTTTTTATCATACTTAGCTATTTTTTCTCCTAAGTATTTTTTAAATCCAAATGATTAAGTTCAACAATATAGCTAAAATATGGTAAAAACGAACGAAAACGAATATTTCGTAAAAAATGTTCGTTTTTTTGTTGACACTAATGAAAACTGATTGTAATATAAGTATGTAAATTAAATAAATTATTTGTCATAACTTGTCGTATAGGCTAGTGAATATGGACTAGCGTCTCTACCCGCCACCGTAATATGGCGGACTACGAAGTAATGATTTCTGAAAGTTATTAACCCTATTATTTTGCTATTTTTCTACCATTCTAGGGTTAATAAGTTCAGAATGAAACTGCTCGTGATAGGCGCTTTTACCATTTGTGTAAAAGTGCCTTTTCTATTTCATAAAATAGAGACCGACTTTTAAGACTAAAACTTAGGAGGATCACATGAAAGAACGTATCAGTAATTATTTTGAGTTCAACAAGTTAGGCACATCATTTCGTCAAGAAACAATTGCTGGTTTAACTACATTCTTAGCAATGGCATATATATTATTTGTAAATCCATCGATTTTATCATTATCAGATATAAAGGATTTCCCAGAAACGTTAAGAATGAATAAAGAGGCAATCTTTGTAGCTACATCTTTAGCTGCAGCATATGGGTCGATTTTAATGGGAATTTATGCGAAATATCCAATTGCTTTAGCACCAGGTATGGGATTAAATGCATTCTTTGCTTTTAACGTAGTTCTTGGAATGGGTATTCCATGGCAAACGGCTTTAGCTGGCGTATTCGTATCAGGTATCATTTTTATCATTCTTTCATTAACTGGTCTTCGTGAACAAATTATTAATGCAATTCCAATTGAATTAAAGTTAGCAATTGGTAGCGGTATTGGATTTTTTATTACATTTGTCGGTTTAAAAAACTCAGGTATTATCGTAAGTAACCCTGCTACATTCGTATCACTTGGTAAATTAAATGAACCTGCTGTTTTATTAACGATTTTCGGTTTAGTTATTACTGTCGTTTTAATGGCTAGAAAAATTAAAGCTGGTGTATTTTTAGGTATGATCATCACTGCAATCGCAGGTATGATTTTTGGAATTATCGACTTACCATCTTCAGTTGTTGGTCCAGTACCAAGTATTGCTCCAACATTCGGTGAAGCAATTAAACATATTCCAGATGTTTTCTCTTCAGGAAAGATGTTTGCTGTAGTATTAACTTTCTTTATTGTTGATTTCTTTGATGCAACTGGAACATTAGTAGCTGTAGCGAACCAAGCTGGATTATTAAAAGAAAACAAACTTGAAAGAGCTGGTAAAGCATTAATGGTTGATGCAACTGCAGTAGTAGTTGGTTCAACTTTAGGTACAAGTACTACTACTTCTTATATTGAGTCAACTGCTGGTGTAGCTGCTGGTGGACGTACTGGATTCTCAGCAGTAGTAACAGGTATCTTATTCCTATTAGCATTATTCTTTGCACCACTTTTAGGAGTAGTAACTGCAGCGGTAACTTCACCTGCTTTAATCGTAGTCGGAGTTTTAATGGTTTCATCAATTGGTCAAATTGATTGGAAAAAGTTCGAAATTGCAGTTCCAGCATTCTTTACAATTATTGCAATGCCTTTAACTTATAGTATTGCTACTGGTATCGCAGTCGGTTTCATTTTCTATCCGATTTCAATGATCGCTGCTGGAAAAGCGAAAAAAATCCATCCTGTAATGTATGTATTGTTTGTAGTATTCCTATTATTCTTAACGTATTTTAGAGAGTAGAACTTAAATAAAAAAAGTCTGTACAAAGAAAATTCTTTCATTGTACAGGCTTTTTCTTTTTTTTTATATTGTGTACTATAAAAGTAATAATTTCTATAGGGGTAATATGATGGGTTTTCATGAACAAAAAATTCTACCAGCAGTTAGAAAAATAAAGGATTTAGAAAAATTATTAACTACTTCGTATAAATATATTGTTATTCTTGATATTCATATCGGTCAATTGAAAAGCGTTGTTTCTCTTGCTAAGCAACATGGAAAGAAAGTATTTTTACATGTCGACCTAATACATGGTTTACAAAGTGATGGACATGCAGCTGAATTTCTTTGTCAAGAATACAAGCCAGATGGATTACTTTCTACAAAATCAAATGTTATTTTAAAGGCTAAACAAAAAGGTGTTATTGCTATCCAACGAATCTTTTTGATTGATTCTGGAGCAATGGAAAAAAGTATATTGTTATTAGAAAAAACAAAACCAGATTACATTGAAGTGCTACCGGGGGCACTTACGAATGTAATTGCAGAAGTAAAGGAAAGAACTGGTATACCTATTTTAGCTGGTGGATTTATTAGAACTGTTGAAGAGGTGAATGCAGCTTTGAATGCAGGTGCTACAGCAATTACAACATCAGACAAAGACTTGTGGGGAAAATTTCTAAAATAGTGGCAAAAATATGAAAAAATTCTGTTGACACCGCTTTCAAATGAGGTTAGCATAAGAGACAAGTTAATAAACGTGACGGAGAAATGAAGAGATCCACAATTAATTGTTTCTATTTATTAATAGAAACTGATTGATTGTGGTTCTTTTTGTTTTTAGGCTCAGTTAATAGTTGGTATGCACTAATATCATACTCTTTGTCTCGATACTTCTTTTATTAAATCAACAGTTTATATTAGCGGAGTTATTTTTAAAAAGAATGGCCATTCGATTTATATTCGATCACGGAAAACTTAATTTTATAATGAATATGGATGGAGTGAAATTATGTCAGCATTTTTAGGGGAAATAATTGGAACTGCTTTGCTAATTGTTTTAGGTGGAGGAGTTTGTGCAGGTGTAAGTTTAAAAAAATCATTTGCTAAAGATTCAGGTTGGATTGTCATAACTCTAGGATGGGGTTTAGCAGTTGCAATATCTGTTTATGCAGTAGGAAGTATTAGTGGAGCGCATTTAAATCCAGCAGTTACATTAGGATTAGCTTTTAAAGGCTCTTTTCCATGGAGTCAAGTACCTGAATACATCGCGGCACAAATGATTGGTGCGATGGTTGGGGCAACAATTGTTTATTTACATTACCTGCCGCATTGGAAAGAAACTGAAGATCCAGGAACAAAGTTAGGTGTATTTGCAACAGGACCTGCCATATCGAATACATTTGCAAATCTTTTAAGTGAATTGATTGGAACGTTCATCTTAGTGTTTGGTATTTTAGCAATTGGTTCAAATAAATTTGCAGATGGTTTAAATCCTTTTATCGTAGGTTTCTTAATTGTTAGCATTGGTTTATCATTAGGTGGAACGACTGGTTATGCGATTAATCCAGCTCGTGATTTAGGACCTCGTATTGCACACTTTTTGCTACCTATTCCCGGTAAGGGAGGTTCGAATTGGAAATATGCATGGATTCCAGTTTTGGGGCCAATATTAGGAGGATCACTTGCAGGACTATTCTATCAAATTATTTTTGAAGGTAAGCATAATGCTGCAATTATTTATGTAGGAATTGCAACAATTGGTATATTAATAGTTTCTTATATGACAAGTAAAAAGAGTCAAAGTCATACAAATAATAGAAAAGTAGTAGCTTAATGAGGAGATGGGACGATAATGAATAAATACATTCTTTCTTTAGATCAAGGTACAACAAGTTCTCGTGCAATTCTATTTAATAAAGATGGCAAAATAGTTCATATTGCACAAAAAGAATTTACACAGCATTTTCCAAATCCAGGATGGGTTGAGCATAATGCGCAAGAAATTTGGGGATCAATTTTAGCTGTTATTGCTACATGTTTAAGTGAAGCAGATGTAAAACCTGAGCAAATTGCAGGTATAGGGATTACAAATCAACGTGAAACAACAGTTGTATGGGAAAAAACAACTGGAAGACCGATCTATAACGCCATCGTGTGGCAATCACGTCAAACGAGTGAAATCTGTGATGACTTAAAAGAGAAAGGTTATGGAGAGATTGTTCAAGAAAAAACAGGTCTTTTAATTGATGCCTATTTCTCTGGAACAAAAGTAAAGTGGATTCTAGATAATGTTGAAGGTGCAAGAGAGAAAGCAGAACGTGGTGAATTATTATTTGGAACAATTGATACATGGCTTGTTTGGAAATTATCTGGCGGTAATGTACATGTTACAGATTATTCAAATGCTTCACGTACATTAATGTATAACATTCATGAATTAAGATGGGATGATGAACTACTTGAAATGCTAACTGTGCCAAAAAGCATGCTTCCAGAAGTACGATCTTCCTCTGAAGTATATGGCCATACTGTTGATTACCATTTCTATGGACAAAATATACCAATTGCAGGTATAGCTGGTGACCAACAAGCTGCGTTATTTGGTCAAGCTTGCTTTGGTGAAGGAATGGCGAAAAATACTTATGGTACTGGTTGTTTTATGCTAATGAATACTGGTGAAAAAGCGGTAAAATCTAATCATGGCTTATTAACTACAATTGCATGGGGCCTAAATGGAAAAGTTGAATATGCATTAGAAGGAAGTATTTTCGTAGCAGGTTCAGCTATTCAATGGTTACGTGATGGTATGCGCATGTTCAAAGATGCTAGTAATAGTGAAGAATACGCAAATAGGGTTGAATCTACAGATGGAGTTTATATCGTACCTGCATTTGTTGGATTAGGTACTCCTTATTGGGATAGTGAAGTAAGGGGAGCAGTTTTTGGATTAACTCGTGGAACAACGAAGGAGCATTTTATTCGTGCAACACTAGAAGCATTAGCTTATCAAACAAAAGATGTTTTATGTGCAATGGAAGCCGATTCAGGTATTGAACTAAAAACTTTACGTGTGGATGGGGGAGTAGTTAAGAACAATTTCTTAATGCAATTCCAAAGCGATCTATTAGATGTCCCAGTTGAACGTCCAGAAGTAAATGAAACAACAGCTTTAGGTGCAGCTTATTTAGCAGGATTAGCTGTTGGTTATTGGGAAAATCAAGAAACAATCTCAAAACAATGGAATATGGATAAGAGATTTAAACCAGAAATGCAAAATGAAAAAAGAGAAGAACTGTACAGTGGTTGGAAAAAAGCAATCGAAGCAACAAAAGCTTTTAAATAACATAGTATAGTGTTAAAATAAAAACAAGTTAATATTTCGGTAGGAGATTAGAGAGACCACAACATGCTATAGAAGAATTTCTATAGTAATGTTTGTGGTCTCTTTTTTCGTACTTTAAGGAGGAAAAAGTCATGAAATTTTCAGGTGCACTACGAAAAGAAGTCTTAAAAACAGTAAATAAAAAAGAATTAGATGTAATCATAATTGGTGGAGGTATTACTGGAGCTGGTATTGCGTTAGACGCTACTACACGTGGATTATCAACAATCGTATTTGAAATGCAAGACTTTGCAGCAGGTACATCAAGTCGTTCAACTAAGCTTGTACATGGTGGATTACGATACTTAAAACAATTAGAAGTAAAAATGGTAGCAGAAGTAGGAAAAGAACGTGCAATTGTTTATGAAAATGGTCCACATGTAACAACTCCAGAATGGATGCTATTACCTTTTCATAAAGGCGGCACATTTGGTGCATTTAGTACATCAATAGGATTAAGAATTTATGATTTCCTAGCAGGTGTAAAAAGAAGTGAACGAAGAAAAATGTTTAATCGTGAACAAACAATCGAAAAAGAGCCACTTGTAAAACAAGAAGGGTTAAAAGGCGGCGGTTACTATGTAGAGTACCGCACAGACGATGCACGACTAACAATTGAGGTAATGAAAGAAGCGATTGCTCATGGGGCGAAAGCAGTGAACTATGCTAAAGTAGATGGCTTCTTATATAAAGATGGTAAAGTTTGCGGTGTTACTGTCATTGATTTATTAGATGGTGAAGTGTATGAAGTATACGGTAAAAAGATTGTAAATGCAGCGGGTCCATGGGTTGATTCGCTACGTGAAATGGATCATTCAAAGAGAGGTAAGGTATTACAGTTATCCAAAGGGGTTCATTTAGTTATTGACCATAGTCGTTTCCCACTCGGTCAAGCAATCTATTTTGATACACCAGACGGACGTATGGTTTTTGCGATTCCTCGAAATGGAAAGACATATGTTGGTACAACGGATACATTTTATAATAAAGATGCTGCAAAACCACAAATGACGGATGAAGATTGTAACTATATTATTAATGCAATAAACTATATGTTTCCAACAGTAAATATCTCAAAAACGGATATCGAATCAAGTTGGGCAGGAGTACGTCCATTAATATATGAAGAAGGGAAAAGTGCATCCGAAATTTCACGTAAAGATGAAATTTGGACTTCACATTCTGGATTAATTACAATTGCTGGTGGAAAGTTAACGGGATATCGAAAAATGGCTGAAACGGTCATTGACTATGTAACTGAATTACTAAAGAAGGAAGGATACAAAACTAACAATATAAAAAGTAAGACAAAACATATGCCAATCTCTGGTGGACATGTAGGTGGAGCATCACAATTTTTAAAATATATTTCTGAAAAAACCAAAGAAGGAATCAAGTATGGTTTGTCAGAAAATCAAGCTGAACGTTTTACAAAATTTTATGGATCTAATGTTGATACGTTATTTCAGTTAGCAAGTCAGTACAAAATGGCGGCATATCAATATAATTTACCTATAGAGGTATTCGTACCGCTTTTATATGCAATAGAATTTGAGATGGTTGTAAAACCAGTCGACTTTTTTATACGTCGTACTGGTGCATTGTTCTTTAATATTCATTGGGTATATGAATGGAAGGATGCAGTAATTGATTTTATGTCGATAAAACTAGAGTGGAGTAAGGAACAAAAAGTAAAATACACTACTGAGTTAGACCAAGCTTTAATAGAGGCAGTTAGGCCAATCGAAAAATTAAAGAAGAATGTAACGTTAGCATAAGAATCATAAGGATGTTTCATAATGAGGCATCCTTATGATTCTTTTATTAAGGTGAATATAGCCACCATTGTTAATAAAGAGCTCAATCAAATGGAACATTCTGAATAATAGTATTTTTATTTTAGTATTGTAATTAATTCAAATAGCTGATATATTATTCTATGTTGTCCTAAACGAGGGAAAACATACGAAATGAAAATCAAAAAACATTTAAAAAGTTGTTGACTTAAACAAGCTTTAAATGATATAATTTAAAAGTTGCTTCTGAAGCGACAAAGTGAACTTTGAAAACTAAACAAAACATGAAGTAAACGTCAATTATTAGTTTTTTGAGCAATACAAGATTTAAACTTAACTTTTATGGAGAGTTTGATCCTGGCTCAGGACGAACGCTGGCGGCGTGCCTAATACATGCAAGTCGAGCGGACTAATGGGAGCTTGCTCCCGTTAGTTAGCGGCGGACGGGTGAGTAACACGTGGGCAACCTACCTGTAAGACTGGGATAACTTCGGGAAACCGGAGCTAATACCGGATGACATCAAGGAACTCTTGTTCCTTGATTGAAAGATGGCCTTGGCTATCACTTACAGATGGGCCCGCGGCGCATTAGCTAGTTGGTGAGGTAACGGCTCACCAAGGCGACGATGCGTAGCCGACCTGAGAGGGTGATCGGCCACACTGGGACTGAGACACGGCCCAGACTCCTACGGGAGGCAGCAGTAGGGAATCTTCCGCAATGGACGAAAGTCTGACGGAGCAACGCCGCGTGAGCGATGAAGGCCTTCGGGTCGTAAAGCTCTGTTGTTAGGGAAGAACAAGTGCTAGTTGAATAAGCTGGCACCTTGACGGTACCTAACCAGAAAGCCACGGCTAACTACGTGCCAGCAGCCGCGGTAATACGTAGGTGGCAAGCGTTGTCCGGAATTATTGGGCGTAAAGCGCGCGCAGGCGGTTTCTTAAGTCTGATGTGAAAGCCCCCGGCTCAACCGGGGAGGGTCATTGGAAACTGGGAAACTTGAGTGCAGAAGAGGAAAGTGGAATTCCAAGTGTAGCGGTGAAATGCGTAGAGATTTGGAGGAACACCAGTGGCGAAGGCGACTTTCTGGTCTGTAACTGACGCTGAGGCGCGAAAGCGTGGGGAGCAAACAGGATTAGATACCCTGGTAGTCCACGCCGTAAACGATGAGTGCTAAGTGTTAGAGGGTTTCCGCCCTTTAGTGCTGAAGTTAACGCATTAAGCACTCCGCCTGGGGAGTACGGTCGCAAGACTGAAACTCAAAGGAATTGACGGGGGCCCGCACAAGTGGTGGAGCATGTGGTTTAATTCGAAGCAACGCGAAGAACCTTACCAGGTCTTGACATCCTCTGACAACCCTAGAGATAGGGCTTTCCCTTCGGGGACAGAGTGACAGGTGGTGCATGGTTGTCGTCAGCTCGTGTCGTGAGATGTTGGGTTAAGTCCCGCAACGAGCGCAACCCTTGATCTTAGTTGCCAGCATTCAGTTGGGCACTCTAAGGTGACTGCCGGTGACAAACCGGAGGAAGGTGGGGATGACGTCAAATCATCATGCCCCTTATGACCTGGGCTACACACGTGCTACAATGGATAGTACAAAGGGTTGCAAGACCGCGAGGTGGAGCTAATCCCATAAAACTATTCTCAGTTCGGATTGTAGGCTGCAACTCGCCTACATGAAGCCGGAATCACTAGTAATCGCGGATCAGCATGCCGCGGTGAATACGTTCCCGGGCCTTGTACACACCGCCCGTCACACCACGAGAGTTTGTAACACCCGAAGTCGGTGGGGTAACCTTTTAGGGGCCAGCCGCCTAAGGTGGGACAGATGATTGGGGTGAAGTCGTAACAAGGTAGCCGTATCGGAAGGTGCGGCTGGATCACCTCCTTTCTATGGAGACATCATGAACCGATGGTTCATGTATGAAATGTTTCTTCATTGTTTTGTTTAGTTTTGAGAGTTCACTCTCAACATTTGTACCTTGAAAACTAGATAATGTCATTCATTAAACTGCGTAAGTTTAATTCAATTAGTTTTAAAATTAGTTAAGTTAGAAAGGGCGCACGGTGGATGCCTTGGCACTAGGAGTCGATGAAGGACGGGACTAACACCGATATGCTTCGGGGAGCTGTAAGTAAGCTTTGATCCGGAGATTTCCGAATGGGGGAACCCACTACTCGTAATGGAGTAGTATCTTTACCTGAATACATAGGGTACTGAGGACAGACCCAGGGAACTGAAACATCTAAGTACCTGGAGGAATAGAAAGCAATAGCGATTTCCCAAGTAGCGGCGAGCGAAAAGGAAGATAGCCCAAACCAAGAGGCTTGCCTCTTGGGGTTGTAGGACACTCTATACGGAGTTACAAAGGAACGGGGTAAATGAAGCGACCTGGAAAGGTCCGTCGAAGAAGGTAAAAACCCTGTAGTTGAAACCTCGTTCCCTCTTGAGTGGATCCTGAGTACGGCGGAACACGTGAAATTCCGTCGGAATCTGGGAGGACCATCTCCCAAGGCTAAATACTACCTAGTGACCGATAGTGAACCAGTACCGTGAGGGAAAGGTGAAAAGCACCCCGGAAGGGGAGTGAAAGAGAACCTGAAACCGTGTGCTTACAAATAGTCAGAGCTCGTTAACGAGTGATGGCGTGCCTTTTGTAGAATGAACCGGCGAGTTACGATCCCGTGCAAGGTTAAGTTGAAGAGACGGAGCCGCAGCGAAAGCGAGTCTGAATAGGGCGATTTAGTACGTGGTCGTAGACCCGAAACCGAGTGATCTACCCATGTCCAGGATGAAGTTCAGGTAACACTGAATGGAGGTCCGAACCCACGCACGTTGAAAAGTGCGGGGATGAGGTGTGGGTAGCGGAGAAATTCCAATCGAACTCGGAGATAGCTGGTTCTCCCCGAAATAGCTTTAGGGCTAGCCTTATGTGTTAGAGTCTTGGAGGTAGAGCACTGATTGGACTAGGGGCCCCCAACGGGTTACCGAATTCAGTCAAACTCCGAATGCCAATGACTTATCCATAGGAGTCAGACTACGAGTGATAAGATCCGTGGTCAAGAGGGAAACAGCCCAGACCGCCAGCTAAGGTCCCAAAGTATACGTTAAGTGGAAAAGGATGTGGAGTTGCTTAGACAACCAGGATGTTGGCTTAGAAGCAGCCACCATTTAAAGAGTGCGTAATAGCTCACTGGTCGAGTGACTCTGCGCCGAAAATGTAACGGGGCTAAACGTATCACCGAAGCTGCGGATTGATACCATTTGGTATCAGTGGTAGGGGAGCGTTCTAAGGGCGTTGAAGCTAGATCGTAAGGACTGGTGGAGCGCTTAGAAGTGAGAATGCCGGTATGAGTAGCGAAAGACGGGTGAGAATCCCGTCCACCGTATGCCTAAGGTTTCCTGGGGAAGGCTCGTCCTCCCAGGGTTAGTCAGGACCTAAGCCGAGGCCGACAGGCGTAGGCGATGGACAACAGGTTGATATTCCTGTACCACCTCATTTCCGTTTGAGCGATGGAGGGACGCAGAAAGATAGGGTAAGCGCGCTGCTGGATATGCGCGTCCAAGCAATTAGGCTGATGTGTAGGCAAATCCGCACATCGTAAGGCTGAGTTGTGATGGCGAGGGAAATATAGTACCGAAGTTCCTGATTCTACGCTGCCAAGAAAAGCTTCTAGCGAGGAAATAGGTGCCTGTACCGCAAACCGACACAGGTAGGCGAGGAGAGAATCCTAAGGTGAGCGAGAGAACTATGGTTAAGGAACTCGGCAAAATGACCCCGTAACTTCGGGAGAAGGGGTGCTCTTTTGGGTGTATGCCCGGGAGAGCCGCAGTGAAAAGGCCCAAGCGACTGTTTAGCAAAAACACAGGTCTCTGCGAAGCCGCAAGGCGAAGTATAGGGGCTGACGCCTGCCCGGTGCTGGAAGGTTAAGAGGAGGGGTTATCCCTTACGGGAGAAGCTCTGAATTGAAGCCCCAGTAAACGGCGGCCGTAACTATAACGGTCCTAAGGTAGCGAAATTCCTTGTCGGGTAAGTTCCGACCCGCACGAAAGGCGTAACGATTTGGGCACTGTCTCAACCATAGACTCGGTGAAATTATAGTACCTGTGAAGATGCAGGTTACCCGCGACAGGACGGAAAGACCCCGTGGAGCTTTACTGCAGCTTGATATTGAATTTTGGTACAGCTTGTACAGGATAGGTAGGAGCCTGAGAAGCCGGAGCGCTAGCTTCGGTGGAGGCGTCGGTGGGATACTACCCTGGCTGTATTGAAATTCTAACCTAGAGCCGTGATCCGGCTCGGAGACAGTGTCAGGTGGGCAGTTTGACTGGGGCGGTCGCCTCCTAAAGAGTAACGGAGGCGCCCAAAGGTTCCCTCAGAATGGTTGGAAATCATTCGAAGAGTGTAAAGGCATAAGGGAGCTTGACTGCGAGACCTACAAGTCGAGCAGGGACGAAAGTCGGGCTTAGTGATCCGGTGGTTCCGCATGGAAGGGCCATCGCTCAACGGATAAAAGCTACCCCGGGGATAACAGGCTTATCTCCCCCAAGAGTCCACATCGACGGGGAGGTTTGGCACCTCGATGTCGGCTCATCGCATCCTGGGGCTGTAGTCGGTCCCAAGGGTTGGGCTGTTCGCCCATTAAAGCGGTACGCGAGCTGGGTTCAGAACGTCGTGAGACAGTTCGGTCCCTATCCGTCGTGGGCGCAGGAAATTTGAGAGGAGCTGTCCTTAGTACGAGAGGACCGGGATGGACACACCGCTGGTGTACCAGTTGTTCTGCCAAGAGCATGGCTGGGTAGCTATGTGTGGAAGGGATAAGTGCTGAAAGCATCTAAGCATGAAGCCCCCCTCAAGATGAGATTTCCCATAGCGTTAAGCTAGTAAGACCCCTGAGAGACGATCAGGTTGATAGGTCAGAGGTGGAAGCGTGGTGACACGTGGAGCTGACTGATACTAATCGGTCGAGGACTTAACTAACAAGTTTGATAATGACATTATCTAGTTTTGAGGGTACGAAGTACAACTCAAATACAAATCAGGTGATTATTGCGAAGAGGTCACACCCGTTCCCATACCGAACACGGCAGTTAAGCTCTTCAGCGTCGATGGTAGTTGGGGGTTTCCCCCTGTGAGAGTAGAACATCGCCTGGTTTACCAAAGTATCAGCTAATCAGTTGGTGCTTTTTTTATTTGGATCAATATTTGATAAAATTTAACACTCCTAAAGGACTGTCAACTATTGATAGTCCTTTTACGTTCTTTGTACAAAAATTGGTTACCAAGTACTTGAGAACCTAAATCTTTTCATTCAGAATTATTAATAATCGTAGGGGTTGTATCAGATTGTTTAAAAATATAGGTTTTATTATCAATTTTAATTTTAAAAGTTCTTTCTTTTTTATCATAAATAAATTTCAAGTTATGAAATTTAGAACTGTTAATTACATACATCGTATCTGTTTTCCTTGAATAAGACCTTTATCTGCTTTTAGTACGATTATAATAATAAAATGAATGATGACCTCTTAATCAAATACGATTGTTGCAAATGGAAGTTTTTTGCTTTGGTATGTCCCTACTAAAGTTGATTCATTTAAATTCTGAATTTTAGGGACGTTTGTAGCTGTAATGATAAATATTAAAAATATAAAAAGAATAATGCTTTTATCAACCTACTATTTCTTTTGAACCTCAGTCAATACGACAACACTTCATCCTTAACTTAAGGGTCTATTAAATAAAAATGTTGATTTTTCAAACTGAAAAAAGAGGCTTCTCTTTAGTCTTTTTTAGAATAAAAACAGCAAATTTCCTGATAAATGAGATGAGATCACAAAATATACTTTGTTAAAACACATTCTCCATTATTAAACTAATTTAAAAATATGTGATTATGAACATTAAAATATTGATGTGATCGATAAGTAAACACATATTAGTGAACACCCAAATAATATGAGCGTTCTTTTAAAATTTCTCCTGATTTTAATACCGTAAGCACAAAATAAGATAGCCGCCGATAATTTAGAGCAACTTTGTAAAAAAGATGGTTTGAAAAAATGGAACTTCTTAAAATTATTGAAGCAAAAAAGTAGTAGAGATTAGTATTTAGAACCATAATGGCTCATTCATAAATGCTTTAATCATAAATTCTAACCATTTCATAAGGGGATAGCTCCCTTCAAAAAATAAACAACACGAATACTTATGTTGAATTTTCAAATCAGATAGCATAATTTAGCTTATTTATTACATTTATTGTTTGCATTCTTTGTGAATTTGGAAGGTAACTAGCTAAACTTCAAGTAGAGTACATACCAGTATAGGAAAAAGTTGTAGAAGATATTTACTAATCACATATAGTAAATAATGTAGATCATCTTTACTTTTCAATTTACACATAGTATGATGATTTCAATAAGTTAGATTTCAATGAACATAAAAATAAATGAGGTGCATTTTGTGAGTGCAGTAGGTTCTAAATAGGAAAAAAACAAATGAAATAAATAGGATGAAAAAAGGGGAATTTGTAAAATTCGCACCCTTAATTTTGTCATGTATTTATTTCAAACCTATGAAGATACCTACAATACTTTATAATGCGTATAATGAAATTAGTAGGGCTATTTTCTAATAGCTTATTTAACTATATTTCAGTTATGATTGCCTTGTAATGTGATTAAAGCTGCGGTATCTCCGCAGCTTTTTTTATTTTTTCAGGTAAACATGTTCTTTGTTTGTATTAATCAACTCATTGGAATCTAATGGGTAGGTATCTCCATTTATGATCAATAAAATCATATTAAAAGAGGAGAATTAAAATTGAATAATATAACATTTGAAAAATTACAATATAAAGAGTTAAAGGAAATTGTGAAATCATATTGTGTAAGTGGATTAGGTAAAAAATTGATCGACCAATTAGAGCCTAGTACAAATATAAAAGTAGTTAAAAACAGATTAAATGAGACAACGGAAGCTCGGGCAATCTTAGATGCAGTAGGACATATTCCATTTTTAGGTGTATCAAACATTGAAATTATCATTACAAATCTTGAAAAGGGCATGATATTAGATCCGAGTGACTTAATCAGTATTTCGGACTTTTTAAGAGGATGTAGAAGAATTAAAAAGTTTATGCTAGAGAACATATTCTTTGCCCCAATTCTTGCTTCTTACGCAAAATCAATGAGTGAATTTATAAGTATTGAAGATGAGATTAACTTTTCAATTAAAGGAAATAGTGTTGACTCTGCAGCCAGTAAAGAACTTAAACGAATACGAAATAATATTGAATCAGTTGAGGGAAAAATTAAAGATCGTTTAAATAAATTTCTAAATAGTAGTGCAAATAAAATGTATATCCAAGACTTTTTTATAAGTAAGAAGGATGACCGATATACGATACCGATTAAAGCTTCATTTAAGAAGCAAGTTCCTGGGTCGATTATTGAAGTTTCAGCTAAAGGGTCAACAGTCTTTATTGAACCGAATACAGTAACAAAATTAAATAGTGAGTTAGCAAGCCTAAAGGCTGAGGAGGCAATAGAGGAATATCAGATATTAGCTACCCTTTCTGGAATGATTTTAGAAAATATTTATGAAATAAATATAAATATGGAGTTAATTAGCCAATATGATATGGTGTTTGCTAAAGCTAAATTTAGCAAACATATTGGTGGAGTTGAGCCAAAATTAAATGACTTTGGATATATAAAGTTAGTTAATTGCAAACATCCATTATTAACAGGAAATGTAGTTCCACTTAATTTTGAGATAGGAGAAAGTTATCGTAGTTTAATCATTACAGGTCCTAATGCGGGTGGAAAGACAGTCGTTTTGAAAACAATTGGTTTACTAACATTAGCAACAATGTCAGGTTTCCATATTATTGGAGACATGGAGACTGAAATAGCAGTATTTGAAAAGATTTTTGTTGATATTGGTGATAATCAAAGTATAGAGAATGCACTAAGTACATTTTCATCACATATGAAAAACCTTTCCGATATTATGCGTGTTTCTAATAATAATACACTATTACTATTTGATGAAATAGGAAGTGGTACGGAACCGAACGAAGGATCAGCACTAGCAATTTCTATATTGGAGGAATTTTACCAAATGGGTTGCATTACAGTTGCTACTACTCATTATGGTGAAATTAAACGTTTTTCAGAAATGCATAGTGACTTTATGAATGCAGCAATGCGATTTAATAGTGAAACACTAGAACCAATGTATAAGTTAATAATCGGGAAATCAGGAGAAAGTAATGCTCTATGGATATCTAAGAAAATGAATATCCGCGAAAATGTACTTCAAAGAGCGAAAGAATATATGGAAAATAAAGAATATCAGTTAGAAAGAGTAAATGAAAATACAATAAGGAAACCAAAGATTGTCAAATTGAAAGCTGTGGAAAAGGTTAGCTATCAAAAAGGTGATCGAGTAAAATTATTAGACTTCGATAACTATGGCATTGTTTATAAAGAAATCGATAATTTTTACAATCTCATCGTTTTTTACAATGGTGATTTTCTGGAAGTGAATGAAAAGCGAATATCATTAGAAGGAAAAGCTACTGAACTTTATCCAGAAGGATATGACTTAGAAACGATATTTGTTGATTATGCGACACGAAAATTGCAGCACGATATTGAACGAGGTTCGAAAAAGGCACTCCGAAAGATTCAAAAAGGAATGAGAAATAAAGGGGAGTGTTAATTTGGCTATGGGGTTTTTAATCGCCAAATTATTGTAATTTGTATAAAACAAAAAAACATCAGCCCAAAAGCTGATGTTTTTTTTGTTTTAGAAAAAATCATTGTTTTCAAGAATACAAAACAAATTTAAGCTTAAGTGAATAGACTATACCAAACTACATGATTGGGGTCTTAATATGAGAAAATTTTCTTATATGGATTTAATTGCTACATTAAATATAGAAGATGCACATCCTGGTGGGTTTGATTTAACAAAAAAAACATTAAGATTTCTTCCACTAACATCAGATAGCCAAGTGTTAGAAGTTGGATGTGGGTCAGGTAAAACGGCTAGCTATATATATGAAAGTTACAATTGCTCAATTACTACAATCGATCTAAACAGTCGGATGCTTGCTAATGCAAGAAAACGATTTAACAAAAAGAAAATTCCAGTTACACTGCATCAAGCAAGTGCAGAAAACCTTCCATTTAAGGATGATACATTTGATATAATTATTTCAGAATCAGTAACAAGTTTCACAAACGCAGATAAATCAATACCAGAATATGTAAGAGTGTTAAAAAAAGGTGGATATTTTCTTGCTATAGAAATGACTTCAGAGAGACAATTAACACTAAAAGAAGAAAATGAAATAAAGGATGTTTATGGTATTTCAAAAGTAAAGACGGTTAGAGAATGGGAACAAGTGTTAATCAAAGGTGGATTTAGAGATTATAAAATCCTTAAAGGAAATACAATAATGAATACAATTACAAACACAACTGATTCACTACCATTTCAAAAATTACCACCTGAAGGAATTGAATTACTTCATAGATTTCAAGAAATACTAGTTCGTTATAAAGATGTGTTAGGATATAGAGTATTTTTATGTAGAAAAAGATAGGCATATAGCTTATCTTTTTTTGTTTGATATACAAAACTCCCACTTATCGGGAATGGATTAATTCTAATGTATCGGTTTTATACATGTAGCTAACCTAAAGTATAATTCAGTTAATACGTTTCTATAAATTACTGGTCACCATGAGGGTAAATTGGAAAATACTTATTTATCTTCACTTTATTTATGTATAAATACGATTTCGCAATTGTAAAAGTATATGTACACATGCAAAGTAGGGATAAAATTATAATGATTTTTATCATACTTTTCATAAATACCACCTATTTATCGTTTTAATGCATTTATTATTTGTTTTAGATTAGAAACTTATTTTGTTTTAGGAACTAGAATCATAAAGAAATGGCTTATATGAGTACATGTAATGAAAAAAGGGTATCTCAATAGTCAGCTTTTGACTAAAGAGACATACCCACAGTAATTGAATATAAGTTATCATTGAGCTATTAAAAAAAGAATAATGCAGCTAATGCTACTCCAGCAACAAAACCAAGTGCAATTGAAATGCCTAATCCGCAACCGAAGAATCCGCATCCAAATCCATCTCTATCGAAATCTCTTTCGTTTCTTCTATCAAATCTTCTATCAAATCTTCTGTCGAATCTTCTATCGAATCGATCTTCAACTCGATTACCAAACATATTATCAAAACGATTTCCATTTTGGGAACTTCTGTTTGAAAAGTTTCTTTCTGAGAAATTTCTATTAGATTGGTTTCTGTTCATATTACTTCTATTACGATTAGATGATCTATTTGACGAATTAGAGCTTTGGCGGTATTGATTGACAGGTTCAATAAAAACTCGGTCATCAGTTACTTTAGTAATACGACCGACATGCTCATTTCCATCTTTATCGAAAATGCGTACAACCTGCCCTCTATAATTATTACATAATTGATGGGCTTCACTACATTGCATAACAATTCCTCCCTTTCTTGTACTAATCTATGGAAGAGGGATAGTTTGTGCTTGTACTCATACCTAGTTGTACAATTAACTAATTAATTTGTTTGAAGTTTTCGTAATTAATTTTGTAAACTTTTTTAAAAAATGCTTGTAATCAATTGGTGAAGGTGGTATATTTGTATATGTTGTCACGACGAAGTAAGTTCGGACAACAAAAAATATATAATAACTTGTTGACAAAACGTTCGGCAAAATGTTATTATATTAAAGTCGCTTCTAAAGCGATGAAGTGAACTTTGAAAACTAAACAAAACATGAAGTAAACGTCAATTATTAGTTTTTTGAGCAATACAAGATTTAAACTTAACTTTTATGGAGAGTTTGATCCTGGCTCAGGACGAACGCTGGCGGCGTGCCTAATACATGCAAGTCGAGCGGACTAATGGGAGCTTGCTCCCGTTAGTTAGCGGCGGACGGGTGAGTAACACGTGGGCAACCTACCTGTAAGACTGGGATAACTTCGGGAAACCGGAGCTAATACCGGATGACATCAAGGAACTCCTGTTCCTTGATTGAAAGATGGCCTTGGCTATCACTTACAGATGGGCCCGCGGCGCATTAGCTAGTTGGTGAGGTAACGGCTCACCAAGGCGACGATGCGTAGCCGACCTGAGAGGGTGATCGGCCACACTGGGACTGAGACACGGCCCAGACTCCTACGGGAGGCAGCAGTAGGGAATCTTCCGCAATGGACGAAAGTCTGACGGAGCAACGCCGCGTGAGCGATGAAGGCCTTCGGGTCGTAAAGCTCTGTTGTTAGGGAAGAACAAGTGCTAGTTGAATAAGCTGGCACCTTGACGGTACCTAACCAGAAAGCCACGGCTAACTACGTGCCAGCAGCCGCGGTAATACGTAGGTGGCAAGCGTTGTCCGGAATTATTGGGCGTAAAGCGCGCGCAGGCGGTTTCTTAAGTCTGATGTGAAAGCCCCCGGCTCAACCGGGGAGGGTCATTGGAAACTGGGAAACTTGAGTGCAGAAGAGGAAAGTGGAATTCCAAGTGTAGCGGTGAAATGCGTAGAGATTTGGAGGAACACCAGTGGCGAAGGCGACTTTCTGGTCTGTAACTGACGCTGAGGCGCGAAAGCGTGGGGAGCAAACAGGATTAGATACCCTGGTAGTCCACGCCGTAAACGATGAGTGCTAAGTGTTAGAGGGTTTCCGCCCTTTAGTGCTGAAGTTAACGCATTAAGCACTCCGCCTGGGGAGTACGGTCGCAAGACTGAAACTCAAAGGAATTGACGGGGGCCCGCACAAGTGGTGGAGCATGTGGTTTAATTCGAAGCAACGCGAAGAACCTTACCAGGTCTTGACATCCTCTGACAACCCTAGAGATAGGGCTTTCCCTTCGGGGACAGAGTGACAGGTGGTGCATGGTTGTCGTCAGCTCGTGTCGTGAGATGTTGGGTTAAGTCCCGCAACGAGCGCAACCCTTGATCTTAGTTGCCAGCATTCAGTTGGGCACTCTAAGGTGACTGCCGGTGACAAACCGGAGGAAGGTGGGGATGACGTCAAATCATCATGCCCCTTATGACCTGGGCTACACACGTGCTACAATGGATAGTACAAAGGGTTGCAAGACCGCGAGGTGGAGCTAATCCCATAAAACTATTCTCAGTTCGGATTGTAGGCTGCAACTCGCCTACATGAAGCCGGAATCACTAGTAATCGCGGATCAGCATGCCGCGGTGAATACGTTCCCGGGCCTTGTACACACCGCCCGTCACACCACGAGAGTTTGTAACACCCGAAGTCGGTGGGGTAACCTTTTAGGGGCCAGCCGCCTAAGGTGGGACAGATGATTGGGGTGAAGTCGTAACAAGGTAGCCGTATCGGAAGGTGCGGCTGGATCACCTCCTTTCTATGGAGACATCATGAACCGATGGTTCATGTATGAAATGTTTCTTCATTGTTTTGTTTAGTTTTGAGAGTTCACTCTCAACATTTGTACCTTGAAAACTAGATAATGTCATTCATTAAACTGCGTAAGTTTAATTCAATTAGTTTTAAAATTAGTTAAGTTAGAAAGGGCGCACGGTGGATGCCTTGGCACTAGGAGTCGATGAAGGACGGGACTAACACCGATATGCTTCGGGGAGCTGTAAGTAAGCTTTGATCCGGAGATTTCCGAATGGGGGAACCCACTACTCGTAATGGAGTAGTATCTTTACCTGAATACATAGGGTACTGAGGACAGACCCAGGGAACTGAAACATCTAAGTACCTGGAGGAATAGAAAGCAATAGCGATTTCCCAAGTAGCGGCGAGCGAAAAGGAAGATAGCCCAAACCAAGAGGCTTGCCTCTTGGGGTTGTAGGACACTCTATACGGAGTTACAAAGGAACGGGGTAAATGAAGCGACCTGGAAAGGTCCGTCGAAGAAGGTAAAAACCCTGTAGTTGAAACCTCGTTCCCTCTTGAGTGGATCCTGAGTACGGCGGAACACGTGAAATTCCGTCGGAATCTGGGAGGACCATCTCCCAAGGCTAAATACTACCTAGTGACCGATAGTGAACCAGTACCGTGAGGGAAAGGTGAAAAGCACCCCGGAAGGGGAGTGAAAGAGAACCTGAAACCGTGTGCTTACAAATAGTCAGAGCTCGTTAACGAGTGATGGCGTGCCTTTTGTAGAATGAACCGGCGAGTTACGATCCCGTGCAAGGTTAAGTTGAAGAGACGGAGCCGCAGCGAAAGCGAGTCTGAATAGGGCGATTTAGTACGTGGTCGTAGACCCGAAACCGAGTGATCTACCCATGTCCAGGATGAAGTTCAGGTAACACTGAATGGAGGTCCGAACCCACGCACGTTGAAAAGTGCGGGGATGAGGTGTGGGTAGCGGAGAAATTCCAATCGAACTCGGAGATAGCTGGTTCTCCCCGAAATAGCTTTAGGGCTAGCCTTATGTGTTAGAGTCTTGGAGGTAGAGCACTGATTGGACTAGGGGCCCCCAACGGGTTACCGAATTCAGTCAAACTCCGAATGCCAATGACTTATCCATAGGAGTCAGACTACGAGTGATAAGATCCGTGGTCAAGAGGGAAACAGCCCAGACCGCCAGCTAAGGTCCCAAAGTATACGTTAAGTGGAAAAGGATGTGGAGTTGCTTAGACAACCAGGATGTTGGCTTAGAAGCAGCCACCATTTAAAGAGTGCGTAATAGCTCACTGGTCGAGTGACTCTGCGCCGAAAATGTAACGGGGCTAAACGTATCACCGAAGCTGCGGATTGATACCATTTGGTATCAGTGGTAGGGGAGCGTTCTAAGGGCGTTGAAGCTAGATCGTAAGGACTGGTGGAGCGCTTAGAAGTGAGAATGCCGGTATGAGTAGCGAAAGACGGGTGAGAATCCCGTCCACCGTATGCCTAAGGTTTCCTGGGGAAGGCTCGTCCTCCCAGGGTTAGTCAGGACCTAAGCCGAGGCCGACAGGCGTAGGCGATGGACAACAGGTTGATATTCCTGTACCACCTCATTTCCGTTTGAGCGATGGAGGGACGCAGAAAGATAGGGTAAGCGCGCTGCTGGATATGCGCGTCCAAGCAATTAGGCTGATGTGTAGGCAAATCCGCACATCGTAAGGCTGAGTTGTGATGGCGAGGGAAATATAGTACCGAAGTTCCTGATTCTACGCTGCCAAGAAAAGCTTCTAGCGAGGAAATAGGTGCCTGTACCGCAAACCGACACAGGTAGGCGAGGAGAGAATCCTAAGGTGAGCGAGAGAACTATGGTTAAGGAACTCGGCAAAATGACCCCGTAACTTCGGGAGAAGGGGTGCTCTTTTGGGTGTATGCCCGGGAGAGCCGCAGTGAAAAGGCCCAAGCGACTGTTTAGCAAAAACACAGGTCTCTGCGAAGCCGCAAGGCGAAGTATAGGGGCTGACGCCTGCCCGGTGCTGGAAGGTTAAGAGGAGGGGTTATCCCTTACGGGAGAAGCTCTGAATTGAAGCCCCAGTAAACGGCGGCCGTAACTATAACGGTCCTAAGGTAGCGAAATTCCTTGTCGGGTAAGTTCCGACCCGCACGAAAGGCGTAACGATTTGGGCACTGTCTCAACCATAGACTCGGTGAAATTATAGTACCTGTGAAGATGCAGGTTACCCGCGACAGGACGGAAAGACCCCGTGGAGCTTTACTGCAGCTTGATATTGAATTTTGGTACAGCTTGTACAGGATAGGTAGGAGCCTGAGAAGCCGGAGCGCTAGCTTCGGTGGAGGCGTCGGTGGGATACTACCCTGGCTGTATTGAAATTCTAACCTAGAGCCGTGATCCGGCTCGGAGACAGTGTCAGGTGGGCAGTTTGACTGGGGCGGTCGCCTCCTAAAGAGTAACGGAGGCGCCCAAAGGTTCCCTCAGAATGGTTGGAAATCATTCGAAGAGTGTAAAGGCATAAGGGAGCTTGACTGCGAGACCTACAAGTCGAGCAGGGACGAAAGTCGGGCTTAGTGATCCGGTGGTTCCGCATGGAAGGGCCATCGCTCAACGGATAAAAGCTACCCCGGGGATAACAGGCTTATCTCCCCCAAGAGTCCACATCGACGGGGAGGTTTGGCACCTCGATGTCGGCTCATCGCATCCTGGGGCTGTAGTCGGTCCCAAGGGTTGGGCTGTTCGCCCATTAAAGCGGTACGCGAGCTGGGTTCAGAACGTCGTGAGACAGTTCGGTCCCTATCCGTCGTGGGCGCAGGAAATTTGAGAGGAGCTGTCCTTAGTACGAGAGGACCGGGATGGACACACCGCTGGTGTACCAGTTGTTCTGCCAAGAGCATGGCTGGGTAGCTATGTGTGGAAGGGATAAGTGCTGAAAGCATCTAAGCATGAAGCCCCCCTCAAGATGAGATTTCCCATAGCGTTAAGCTAGTAAGACCCCTGAGAGACGATCAGGTTGATAGGTCAGAGGTGGAAGCGTGGTGACACGTGGAGCTGACTGATACTAATCGGTCGAGGACTTAACTAACAAGTTTGATAATGACATTATCTAGTTTTGAGGGTACGAAGTACAACTCAAATACAAATCAGGTGATTATTGCGAAGAGGTCACACCCGTTCCCATACCGAACACGGCAGTTAAGCTCTTCAGCGTCGATGGTAGTTGGGGGTTTCCCCCTGTGAGAGTAGAACGTCGCCTGGTAACAAAAAAACATCAGCTATTTAGCTGATGTTTTTTTGTGTTGAAATATGAAACGATAGATTATTTAAAGGCTCTATACTATTGGGGTATGTACAATTTTAGGTAAAAAAACACGTAACATCCAATATTCGTTATATTTGAATTGTCGAGAAACAAGATAAACGAATGGAGTTACGTGTAAATGAATTCTAACATATACATCCCAGGATTAAAAGATTGTCTAGTGACAAAAGTAGAGGAATATAGTGAAAAAATTTGTCTTTTTGTTGAAATGAAAATAGCACCTCACTCTTGTCCGAGTTGTAAGAATAAGACAAATAAAGCACATGATTACTGACTACAGAAAATTAAACATTTAAGTTGGTTTCAGCAAAAGACAGAAATTTGGTATAGAAAACGTCGTTATGTTTGTGTATTGGTAAGCGTTTTTCAGAAAGCAAATCATTTGTATCTCGTTATAAAAGAGGCTCGATCGAATGGTTTTTAGCTTTATCGATTCATGCGATTAAAAGCAGAAGTTTTAAGAAAACGAGTGAGATTTTCAGAGGTTCTTATACGACAGTCATTAGAGGGTTTGATGACTCTCAAAGAAAGAAATTAATCAAGTGACAGCTCTCCCAAAAGTAATTGCCATCGATGAGTATAAAGGAGACACCCAAGCAGGTAAGTATCAACTAATTATTGTGAATGGTAAGACGAGAAAGCTCATCGACATATTACCAAACCGTAGAAAAAAATAATAAAGGACTATTTTAAAAAGTACGGGGCAAAGGTAGGAATTGTCATCATGGAAATGAGCCCTTCTTTTAAAGCCGCAGTTCAGGAAGCGTTAGGGAAACCTGTCATAGTGGCTGATCATTTTCACTTTGTGAGATATATTTATTGGGCATTAGATGGTGTAAGGAAACGAATACAACTAGGTGGTATGAGTATGACCGAAAGAAATGAAAGAAAATGCGTCATTTACTCTATAAAAAGGTTGAAAAATTAACCAAAGAGGATCAAAGGTACCTACAACGTTACTTCAGTTTTTCAAAAGAATTAAAATCGGCTTATCAATTAAAGGAAAGTTTT